>NZ_JBELQE010000101.1:0-204505 GCF_040270385.1 Methylorubrum podarium
CCCCGGCTCCGGTGGCGGACGGCTGGGAAATGAGACGGCCGTGTGAACCCGCCCGCATCCACTACGCGGACTCGCGTCCCACCGGTCGGCTAGGGTTCGTGGACCGTGCGGACGGGTAGCTTCGAACCCGACGGTGGACGCATGGACACGGTAAGCTCGCAAGACATCGTCGACACCGTCCGGACCAGCCTGCTGGTTCTCGACATGGACCTTAGGGTCAAGTCGGCGAACCGCGCCTTCTACAACACCTTCAAGGTCGAGCCCGAGGCGACGGTCGGACGGCCGCTGTTCGAGCTCGGCAACGGCCAGTGGGGGATCCCCGAACTGCGCACGCTGCTCGGCGAGATCGTGCCGCGCGACGGGACCGTCGAGGGCTACGAGGTCGGGCACGACTTTCCCGGCATCGGCGTGAAGTGCATGCGCCTCAACGCCCGCAAGGTGTTCAGGGAGGACGGCCACGTTCCATACCTGCTCCTCGCCATCGACGACGTCACGGGCGAGCACGAGGCCCGGGCCGAGGCCGAGCGACAGCGACTTCTCGCCCAGGGCATCGTCGACACGGTTCGAGACCCGCTGGTGGTCCTCGAAGCCGACATGACAGTGGTCAGTGCCAGCCGCTCCTTCCTGCGCATGTTCGGCCTCGACGTTGGGACTGTGGTCGGCACGTCGCTCTACGACCTGTCGCAAGGCCAGTGGCGGGTCGGGCGGCTCCAGGATCTGCTCGGGCGGATCGTGCCCGACGACATGGCCATCGACGGCTTCGAGGTCGAGGACGAGTTCCCGGGACTCGGTCGGCGCATCTTCAAGCTCAACGCCCGCAAGGTCCACCGTCCCGGCAACCATATCACTCGGCTGCTCCTGGTCTTCGAGGACGTGACCGAGGCGCGAATGCTGGAGAGGCACCGCGACCTTCTCGCCGCCGAGCTCGCCCATCGCATCAAGAACAGCCTGCAGATCATCACCTCGTTCGTCTCGTACGAAATCCGCCGGGCGGCCGAACCCTGCGTCGAGGGCTACCGCGCGATGCAGGGCCGCATCGGCGCCGTGGCCGAGCTCTACGACGTGATCTCCCGCTCCTCGACGCTCGGCCCGGTGGCGATGGGGCCATATCTGGAGGGCATCGCCGGAAGCCTGCGTTCCAGCCTGCTCGGCGCCGAGGCCCGCATCGCCGTCGACGTCGAGGCGGAACCGCTGTCCATCGTCGCCGACCAGGCGGTCACGGTCGGGTTGATCGTCAACGAACTCGCCACCAACGCGGTGAAGTACGCGTTTCCGTCCGGAGGGGGCCGCATCCTCCTCGGGTTCAGGCGCCGGGACGGTGAGGCGGTGCTCACGGTCGCCGACGACGGCATCGGGCTGGACGCGACCAGCGGCCCGGGTTCCGGCCTTGGATCCCGGTTCGTCGAGGCGTTCGTCCGCCAGCTCAACGGAACGCTCGCGATGGCAAGCGGCGCGGGCGGGACGACCGTGACGGTAAGGCTGCCGGCCTCCGTCCTGGCGTAGTCCGGTCGGGCGCCTCGCCTTCGGGGTCGCTCGGTTGTGAAAATTTCACCGGGCGACTTGGCGGGTCCGGTGACCGCCGCGCCCGACCCCGCTGCGAATTGTGGCAACGGCTGCTAGAACCGAAGCCTGATGGACGACACGGTCAAGCCACCCCCATACCGCGCGACGCCTGAGCGGCTCCGACGCGACCAAGCCAGGATCGAGGCCGAACTCGCCGGAATTGATGGCGGGACCGACCCGTTCCCCGCTGCCGTGCGGGCAACGCGCATGCCGATGGTCATCACCAATCCGCGCCGGCCGGACAATCCCATCGTCTTCGTCAACGATGCCTTCTGCCGCCTGACCGGTTATGCGCGGGAGGAGATCCTCGGGCGCAATTGCCGCTTCCTGCAGGGCCCTGAGACCGACCCGGAGACAGTCCGCCTGATCCGCGAGGCCATCGTCGCGCCCCGGTCCATCGAGATCGACATCCGCAACCACAAGAAGGACGGAACACCGTTCTGGAACCGGCTGCTGCTGGCGCCGGTCAACGACGCGGGCGGCGATCTCGCATACTTCTTCGCCAGCCAGTTGGACGTGACGGTCGAGCGTGAGCGCCTCGTCGTGCTGGAGGACGAGAACGCGGCGTTGACGGCCGAGCGGCGGGCCAACCTGGAGCGGCTGGCCTTCAGCGAGGAATCCCTGCGGCTCGCGACCGAGGCCGCCGAGGTGGGGACCTGGGACCTCGACCTGACCACCGACGTGCTGACCTGGTCGGATCGTACCAAGGCGATGTTCGGCATCTCGCCGGGCGTGCCCTGCAGCATGGCCGACTTCTATGCCGGGCTGCATCCGGACGACCTGGAGGTGACGAGCGCGGCCTTCGCCTCGGCGCTCGACCCGGCGCGGCGCGCGACCTACGACGTCGAGTACCGCACGGTCGGAAAGGAGGATGGCGTCGTCCGCTGGGTCGCGGCCAAGGGCAAGGGCCTGTTCGACGCGAGAGGAGCGTGCGTCCGGGCGCTCGGCACGGCCATCGACATCACGGCGCGGCGGCGAGCCGAGGAGGTCCGGCAAGCCAACGAGGCAAGGCTGCGCTTCCTCGACGCACTCGGCACGGAGACCGCCGGGAACACAGATGCCGAGGGCATCCTGTCGGTGACGACGCGCATGGTGGCGGGCCATCTGCGTCTCTCGAACTGCGCCTACGCCGACATGGACCCGGACGGGGAAGGCCTGACCATCCGCGGGGATTGGTCGGCGGAGGGCTCGCCGAGCATCGTCGGGCGCTACCGCCTCACCGATTTCGGCACGCTGGCCGCGACCTGCCTTCGTTCGGGCGAGTTGCTCGTCGTCGGCGACGTCCGGTCTGAACTGCCGGCTGCGGACGCTGCCTCCTTCCAGGCCGTTGGTGTCGCGGCGGTAGCCTGCATGCCCCTGGTCAAGGACGGGCGCCTGACGGCCATGATGGCCATCCACGACCGGGTGGCGCGGGCTTGGTCGGGCGACGACCTTGCGGTTCTCCGCGAGGTGACGGAGCGCTGCTGGGCGCATATCGAGCGCGTGCGCGCCGACGCCGCCCTGCGCGAGGCGGCGGGGCAGCTCGCGGCCCTGAACGCGACGCTTGAGCAGCGGGTCGAGGAGCGCACCGCCCGCCTGGGCGAGGCGGAGGCGGCGCTCCGGCAGTCGCAGAAGCTGGAGGCGGTCGGCCAGCTGACCGGGGGCGTGGCCCACGACTTCAACAACCTCCTGACCATCATCCGGTCCTCTGTCGACTTCCTGCGGCGACCCGACCTGCCGGACGACAGGCGAAGGCGCTACATGGACGCGGTCTCGGACACGGTGGAGCGCGCCACCAAGCTGACCGGGCAACTCCTGGCCTTCGCCCGAAGGCAGGCGCTCAAGCCCGAGGTGTTCGAGGCCGGCGCCCGTCTGAAAAGCGTGGCCGACATGCTCGACACGGTGACCGGTTCGCGCATCCGCGTGCTGACCGAGTTGCCCGAGCGTCCCTGTCACGTCCTGGCCGACGTGAGCCAGTTCGAGACGGCCGTCATCAACATGGCGGTGAATGCCCGCGACGCTATGGACGGCGAGGGCACGCTGACGCTGCGGCTGTCCTGCTCGCAGGGGATGCCTTCGATCCGCGGTCACGGCGGCAGCCCGGCGCCGTTCGCGGCGGTCTCGCTGTCGGACACGGGCACGGGCATCGCCCCGGAGCTCCTCGGACGCATCTTCGAGCCGTTCTACACCACGAAGGAAGTCGGCAAGGGAACGGGGTTGGGCCTGAGCCAGGTGTTCGGCTTCGCCAAGCAATCGGGCGGCGACGTGAACGTGGAGAGCGCTCCGGGGCGTGGGACCACGTTCACGCTGTACCTGCCCGAGATCGAGGCCGCCCCGGAGCCGGGCAGACATGAAACGGGAGACGAGGCCACCTCGTCCGGAGCCGGGCGGCGCGTGCTGGTCGTGGAGGACAACGTCGAGGTCGGGCGATTCGCCACGCAGATCCTCCAGGACTTGGGCTTCGCGACGGACTGGGCGGCGAACGCCGAGGAGGCCCTCGACCGGCTCGGCCCGGATGGCGCCGGCTTCCACGTCGTGTTCTCGGACGTGGTCATGCCCGGCATGGGCGGCCTCGCCATGGCCAAGCTGTTGCGCGGGCGGCTCCCCGGCCTGCCGGTCGTCCTGGCGTCCGGCTACAGCGATGCGCTGGCCCAGGGAGGTGGTGACGGCTTCGAGCTGCTGCACAAGCCCTACGCCGCCGACCAACTCGGGCGCACCCTGAACCGGGTGATCCGGCAGCACGGCCGAGCCATTTGAGCGCCGTAAGGCGACGCTAACGCAAGGTCCGAACGGACAGCTTCGAATCCGCATGAGCCGTACGGTCGGGCTCACCGGCCGCCCCCGACGCTTCGACCTGGCCGCGCCGCTGGAGGCGCAGCGCCACGATCCAGCACAGCACCGCCCAGGCCGACCCGACGCACCAGCCCGCCAACACGTCGGTCGCGTAGTGGACGCCGATGTAGACGCGGCTCAGCCCCACGACGACGGTGAGGAAGACGGCGAGCCCCATGAAGTACGCCTTCAGCCGTGCGCCCGCTGCGACCCTCGTCATGATCGCCCCCAGCGTCAGGAAGGTCACCGCAGAGAGCATGGCGTGGCTGCTGGGAAAGCTGGCTGTGAACACTTGGATGCCGCCGGGAATGTCGGGACGAGGGCGGTTGAAGAGCAGCTTCAGGCCGAAGCTGATGACCGTGCCGCCCAGCATCGAGCCCACCACCAGGAGGGCAGTCCCACGCCTGCGGACCAGGAGCAGGTACCCCACGGTCGCAGCCAGCAGGAAGCACAGGACGACCATGCTCCCAAGGGAGGTCACGTCGCGCGCCATCTCATGCACCCAGGCCGGCCCGATTGGGCCGGCGGCGCCGAGTGGACGGAAGAAGCGCGCGACCCGGGTGTCGAACGCCATGGTATCACCCTCCATCACCTCGCCGGCGAGGAGGCCGAACGCGAGGAGGAGTGCGGCGACGCAGAACAGCGTCGCCACGAGGCCGAGCTCCCGTTTCCCGAGGCGCGTCACGGCTGCTGCCCAGGCACCCAATTCGTTCATCCGCCTCGCCTCCCGGCCGGACCTCGGTACGCCGCCCCAGGTCTGACGCGCGTCGCCCGTGGGGCGAGGCGGCCAGACCGGGGATGCAAGGATCGTCGATGGACCGCGGCCCTGACCCACGGCGACTGCTTCTGGCCCGGCCTCGGGATGCGCGCGGCCGCCGTCCCCGGGCCGCCGGCATCCGTGCGAACTCCACGGATCGGGGGCAGGTCGCGCGCACGGCCCCGTGGACGAAGTCGCCGCGGCGCCGGACAAGGGCGGGGCCCCGGCGCGTCGCCATGCGGTGTCGACCGCAGGTTCATGACGCCGTCGCGTCCGCGCCCGGATGACGGCCGGCCCGCTGCGGTAGCAGGACGATGAGCGCCACGATGAAGGCCGCGATCACGGCGGAAGCGAGCGGCCGGCTCAGGTTCAGCCCGCCGTTGGCGACCGGCTTGTCGAGGAAATCGCCCACCGTGGCCCCGAGCGGGCGGGTCAGGATGAACGCCGCCCAGAAGAGCGTGACCCGTGAAACGGAGGTCCGGTAGTACAGGGCGATGACGACCGCGAGCGCCGCCGCGAAGACGAGGGCGCCACCCTCGTAGCCGAGGCCGCCGGTGTCCGCGAGCCAGTCGCCGAGCGCGGTGCCCAACGTCTGCGAGAAGGTGATCGCCCCCCAATAGAACGCCTCGACCCGCGGGGTCGAAACCGTGTCCACCGACACGGTGCCCTCGGTCGCGTACCAAAGCCCGAGCACGGCCGCGAGGCAGGCGAGTAGCAGGGTCGACCCGCCGGTGTATCCGATGCCGAGCGAGCGGTCGGCGAAGTCCGCCATCGTCGTACCGAAGGTGGTCGAGGCGACGATCGTGGACCAGTACAGGACCGGGTGGAACCGCTTCGATATGATCTGGGCGACCACGAGCGCGACCAGCAGCACGGCGAACAGGGCGGTGCCGGCGAGGTAGCCCCAGTTGAGGGTCATGGTGACGGTGTCGCCGCCGGTCTCCCCGAGCGTCGTGGCCAGGATCTTGATGATCCAGAAGCCCAGCGTGACCTCGGGTACCTTGCTCAGGGCGCGTTCGTAACGGTCGTCCATCGGACCTGCTCCTTCTTCGAGAAAAACCTCACGGCGCGTCGGCGCAGGCCGCCCGGCGACCGGCACGCTGCGGGATGAGGAGGACGAGCCCCGGCCATGACGAGCGCGAGCACGCCGGAGATCGTGATGTCGTCGATGCCCAGGCCGCCGGAAGCGACCGGCTTGTCGAGCGAGTTGGCGAGGGTGGCGCCGAGCGGCCGCGTCAGGACGAACGCCGTCCAGAACAGCATGGGCCTGGAAACACGCGTTCGCAGATGGAGGGCCGTGACCACGGCCAGCGCGACGAGGATGAGGAGCGCGCTCCCGTTGTACCCGAGCCCGCTGCTGTCAGCCATCCAGTCGCCCAACGCGGTGCCGAGCGTCTGGGAGAACATGACCGTGGCCCAGTAGAAACCTTCGGCCCGCGGGGACCGCACCGTCTCCACGGCGACCGTGCCGAGCGTGCGCTTCCACAGGATCAGGGTCGCGACGACCGATCCGAGCAGCACCAGGGACCCGCCCGCGTAGCCGATGCCGAGGGACCTGTCGCAGAAGTCGGCGAGGGTCGTGCCTGCGAGCGTCGTCGCGGTGACCACGGCCCAGTACAGGATCGGATGGAAGCGGTCCGCCCGGACCTGTGCGGCCAGCAGCACCGCCAGGGCGGCCCCGAAGATCGCCGTGCCGGCGAGATAGCCGAGGCCGAGCGTCAACGTGACGGCGTTCCCGCCGACCTCGCCCAGGGTCGTGGCCACGATCTTGATGGCCCAGAACCCGGCGGTGGCTTCAGGCACCTTGGCGGGTTCGACGTGTCCGGGTCGCTCGGTCGGTTGCATCGGGCTGCCGTGGGAAAGCGAGGGCTGGCTCACGCGGTGTGGGTCTGGTCGATGATGGCGAGCAGGTCGTCGACCGCGCGACGGCAGGCGGCCGGATCGGGGTTCGACGCCCGCAGCGCGTCGAGGGCGCGGTCGATGGCCTTGTCCACGACGTGCCAGTCGGCGGCGGCTCGCGGCTTCAGGCCGGCCTCGGACGCGTCCCAGGACAATTCCAGGTCCTTGATGCGCGTCTTGGCGGCGGCGAGGTCGCCCCGGTCGGTCATCGCCTTCACGTCGACGACGATGGTCCGGAACTTGGAGAGGTCGCCAAGCTTCGAGGCCGCCATCGCCTTGGGCGTCGCTCCGACGGCGGCGTCCTGCATCGCCAGCAGGCCCAGGGGGGCGGCCGTGGCACCGATGACCGTCGCGGCGATGGCGGCGAGGAGGATGTTTCGCATGGTCGTTCGCTCCGTGTCGTGCGGCGTTGGAAGGACTGGAGGATGGGGATGCGGGAGGCGGCGGACGGTCAGGCCCGCCGCTGTCCGGCCGGCTCGCCAGGGCGTCCGGAGACGAGGCTCAGGGACGTCACCAGGGCGACGATGACGGAGAAGAAGGCGAGGCTGGTGGAGGCCGTGCCGAAGCCGAGGCCGCCGTATTCCCGTGCCTGCGACAGCAGATCGCCCAGCGATGCGCCGAGGGGGCGCGTGACGATGTAGGCGAGCCAGAAGGTCGTCACCGGGTTCGCGCCGAGGCGCCAGGCGAGGGCGAGGGCGGCCAGGATCGTGCCGAAGATGACGACGCCGAGATTGAAGCCGAGCCCCAGCGCCTCGGTAGCCAGGTCGCCCGCGGCCGTGCCGAGCGCGAAGGTCAGGAGGATGGCGAGCCAGTAGAACGCCTCGCGGCGCCGGGTCACGATGGCGTGGATCGAGAGCGTCCGCTCGGTCGCGTACCAGAGGGCGAACACGGCGGCGAGGGCGGCCGCGAACACGCCGGTGCTGACGAAGAGGCTCACGCCGAGCTTGTCGGTCAGGATGTCGGTGACCTGCGTGCCGACCACGCTGACGAGGACGACGGTCGACCAATAGGTCCAGGGCACGTAGCGCCGCTCGCGCACCTGCAGGGCGAGGACGGCCGCGAGGAGGCCGGCCGTGAGGGTGGCGGTGACGGCGGCACCCAGGCCGACGTTCACCGCGAGGTAGTCCGCGCCGGTCTCGCCGACGGTCGTGGACAGGATCTTGATGACCCAGAAGGCCGCGGTGACCTCCGGTACCTTGTTCAAGACCTGGCGCTGGATCTCGCTCATCCCCGTCTCCCGTCCGTCATGGTCGGGCACGGTGATAGCGAGCCAGAATGAGGGCAGAATGAGCTTCGTCCGGAGGAGCCGCAGGCTCGGCCTCAGGCCGGCAGTCTGACGGTTGCGAGGGTCCCCTGCCCGTCACGTCGGTTTTCGACCGTCAGGCCGAGGTCGTTGCGCTCCGCGATGCGGCGGGCGATGGCGAGCCCGAGCCCTGTGCCTTCGACTTCCGGTGGCGCGGCCCGGAAGAAGCGGTCGAACAGGCGGCCCTCGCTTCCCGGCGGCAGCCCGCAGCCGGTGTCCCGAACCGTGACGACGCACGCACCGTTCCGGTTCAGCAGACGGACGTCGACCTGGCCTCCCGACGGCGTGTAGCGCAGGGCGTTGTCGACCAGGTTGGCGAACAGGACGCGGACCTCGTCCTCCGACGCGTGAAGCGTCGCGGGTGTCTCGATATGCACGCCCAGGTCGATGTCCTTGCGCTCGGCGAGCACGACGTGGTCGGCGACGCAGTCGAGCAGGAGCTGGCCGAGGTCGACGGATGCAGGACGGGCCTCGGCACCGTCGTCGAGCCGGGCGAGACGGAGCAGTTGATCCACCAGCCGGTTCGCCCTCCGGAGGCCGTCCGCCAGCGCCATACGCCGCGCGTCGCCCCCGCCACCGGCAGGCCCGCCGAGGGAGTCGAGTTGGATCTGCATCGCGGCAAGCGGCGTACGCAGTTCGTGCGCCGCGTCGGCCACGAACCGCTTCTGGGCGGCCAGAGCGGCCTGCAGGCGAAGGATGAGCCCGTTCATGGCCTCGACGAGGGGCGCCACCTCCGTCGGCACGCCGCGCGTCGGCAAGGGGCCTTGGGCGGCGGCGCCGCGCCCGGCGAGGTCATGCACCAAGCCGTCGAGCCGCCCGAGCGCCCGGTTCATCGCCCAGCCGACGACGATCCACGACAGCGGGACGAGGAGCAGCAGCGGGGCCACGGCGCCGAGCGCCGCATTGCGTGCGAACTCCGCCCTCACGACGTCGCGCTGGGCGACCCGGACCGTCGTGGTGCCGTTGGCGGTCGTGTAGGTGCGCCAGAGCTCGCCGCCCATGACGACGTTCGCGTATCCCGTGCGGCCGGGGTGGCGGACGTCGACGCCGCGGTCGTCGCGCAGGACCTGCCCGTCCTTCCAGATGGTGACGGCGAGTTGGTCCTCCGGGTCCTGGTCGGCGGCGGGCGGCGCGTCCGCGTCCGGGAGCCCGGGACCGGCGTTGAGGGCGACCTGCCGCAACTGCCCGTCGAGGAAATCGGCCGCCTCGATCCGCGCGAGGGCATAGGCCGCGACCATCGCGGCCAAGCCGATTCCGGCGAGCAGGGCGGTCATCCAGCCGAGCGTCGTGCGGCGCAAGGAGGCGGCCCTCATGGCTTGGGCACCATCCAGCCTGCGCCGCGGACGTTGAGGATCACGCCCTTGCCGACCTTGCGGCGGACCGTGAGGATCAGGGCGTCCACCGCGTTGCTCTCGACCTCCTCGCCCCACCCGTAGATGCGTTCCTCGATCTGCGCCCGAGAGAGGATGCGCCCCGGTCGCTCCATGAGCGCGTGCATGAGGGCGTATTCGCGCGCCGACAGGACCGCGACGGTTCCGGCGTGGGATAGCACATGGCTCTCCGTGTCGAGTTCGGTCTCGGCGGCCACGAGCCGCGCGGTCGCCCGCCCGGCCCGGCGCCGCAGGATCGCCCGCATCCGGGCGAGCAGCTCGCGCATCTCGAACGGCTTGACCAGGTAGTCGTCGGCCCCGAGGTCGAGGCCGGCGACGCGGCTGTCGAGTCCGTCCCGCGCCGTGATGATGAGCACCGACATGTCGTTGCCCGCCGTCCGCGCGGACCTGAGAACCTGCAGGCCGTCGGCGCCCGGCAGGCCGAGGTCCAGCAGGACCAATGCGTGGCCGCCGACCCGCAGCGCCGTTTCGGCCATGGGGCCGTCGCGTACCCAATCGACGGAGTAGCCTTCGGCGGCAAGGCCGTGCGACAACCCTTCGCCGATCATGCGGTCGTCCTCGATCAGCAGCACGCGCATGGGTCGCCTTGTTCGGGTCGGAGCATTCATGGCGCGGTGCTGGCCGTGACCGCTCGCAAGCCGGAGCCGGAACTGAGCCGCGCCACGGACCGGTCCTAGCCTGCAGCCGAGACAACAGCGACGTGAGAAGTCGCTTACCCTAAAGGCGTAAGCATTCCTTTGGACTTGAGGAAAGCAGCCCTGGATCGGCGCCTCGGAGGCGGTGTCGGGTTTCGGGAGATTTCCGGCCACGTGCCGACGTCTGCGTCCGACCTGCCGCCACTGGGCATATGGCGAGCCGTCATGACGGCGCCGAGCGGACAGCACGGATCACCGTCGGGCTTGCGATACACCAAATGGCTCGGGATGAATGCGGATGGCGCGTTGCCGAATCGCCGGTGGTGGCCGGACCCAAAACCACATACTGCCCGTTCCGGCACCTCGCCCCTAGTTGGCCTTGCAGGCGAGTGACGCAACGACCTACCATCATGAACGTCATCACGCGGCCTTTGTAGTTTTTGGTCGTTGGAAGTGCGTCATCGTCGTTCTATACGACTTGATGTTCAAGGGGTATCAGGCCGGTGACATCGTCCTGGAGTTGGGCCGTCAAGTCGAGTTCCTGCCAGTAGGAGGCGGGGGCCGGGATGCCTCGCCGCCATACGATGTCCACGTTGACGTTCGGGTCGGTGAACCTCGCGTTCTTCTCGTCTTCCAGAAAAGCGTGTGTCGAGGCCCAAAGGCGCAACGTTTCGTCGAGGTCCGGCGAAGCGATGCGGGCCGTGACGGACTGGCACCGCAGCATCGCGCGCACGAGGGGCGCGGCTTGAGCGGCGCCGGGTGCGGTAAGCGCCCGCAACCCCCCGATGTAGTCCGACCGGTAGATGGTCGGCACCACGATTCGCGACTTCCCCCCGCCGACCAATTCCTTCGTCATCATGATGCGGGCGGTCCGACCGTTGCCGTCGTTGAAGGGATGGACGAGGACGATGAGGGTGTGGGCGAACACGCCGCGGGCGAACGGGGCCTGCAGGTCGCGCAGCATGGCGAAACCCTCGCGCAGAGTCCCCTTGACGAGGTCAGGCAACACGAAGACGGTGTTGCCGGCGCTGTTGGCATCCTCCTTGAACTCGCCCGGCTTCTTGTCGGGGCGCGCGTCGAGCAACCGCGCGTTCCGCTCGCGGATCTCGGCCATGAACTCATCGACGGACGATGCGCGCGCCTCGCCCGGCACGATGCTCGCGACCTGGGCAAAGGTTTGCGTCACGTCGCGACCGTCCTGCGGCCGCCCATCGGCCGGTTCGTGCTCGAACACGATGCGCCGCGCCTTGTCGACGAGGAAGCGCGTGCCCTCGATGTAGTTGGTGAAGTACGCCTCGACGAATGACGTGCAGTCCCGCTCGCCGGGACCGACGTGCGGGTCGGCCAAGTCGGGCGCGACGCGCCCGAGGGTCATCGCCAAGACCTTGAGGCGCTCCATGCACTCGGGGTCGTAGGGGTCGTCCGGCCGGCGCCGCGCGGCCACGTCCCTTGCGACCAAACCGGCTTTGCGCGTTCCGAGGATGGTCCCGATGATATCGAGGAGGACCTGCAGTTCCTGTTCCGCCCCAAGCGAGCCTGCGATGCACTCGGCCCGCTGCCGGATCTCCCGGAGACCGTCCTCATGGGCGGTCTTCAGCAACCGCTCGACCTCTCGTTCGACGCCTTCCCTTCCGACGGTGCGGCTAGGCCCACTCCGTGCGCGTGATGCCTGCAGGTTCTCCAGCAGGGCGCGCGCGTCGCTCGGAAGGTAGACCCCGAGGAAGGACATGTCCCCCTCCAACGGCCCTGGACCGGGGAAGGTTCTGATTTCCAAGCCGGGCAGTGACAACCGCCTGCGGGCCTTCCCGTGCGGATCGGTCGCGAACACCCAGCCCGGGAAGACGACGCGCCCGTCCGGCCCGCGCTCACGCCAGGGATTCCTCTGCAGGGCAGTCCGGCCCCTGAGCACGGCACCAGGCGCGTATCGAGCGAGGATGGGAGCCCATCCGCCGCAGACAATCTCTTCGACGGGACGACCGTTGCACACCGCATAGATGCCGTCGCCGACCCGCCGGAGCTTGCCGGCGGCGGCCTGCCGCTGAAGGGACCGGTCGCGTTGCGGGTCGCCTCGCGTGAGGATCAGATCACCGTGCGTCGTAGCCACTTAACGCCCCCGGGCGGCGGAAGCCCCGTCGCTTATATCGACATAATAACCTCTTGTGTCGTTTAAAACAACATAAGCTCGCAATTGCCCTAAGGCAGGCTGATATACCCGTCTACTACTCGATTCCCGGACAAGGCAACCATGTCTCCGAGCGGTTGGAAGTCGAAGACCCCCTCAGACCGGCATGCCGGTCAAGGAGCGCGGGTTCACCTCGGCCCGATATCCCTTCGAATGCCTGAGCAGGCGCCGCATCTCATCGAGCCAGCCGAGGTCCTCGGCGGACTGGTCGTAGAGGCAGATGGCCAGCCCGTGTTCGAGGACCGGCTCGATCTTGGCGTATGCCTCGGAGGAATGCATCGCGGCAACGGCCTTGTCCCGGGATGGCCAGCGCGCCATCAGCGCGAACTCGACGTACCGGATGTCCCGGTCGTGCAGGTAGAAGACGACGTTCTTGTGCCGGAAGCGGGGACGCTGGAAGACGGGTCGCGGCCTCAGATCGACGAGTGCCCGCGCGGCGTTGGTCGCAATCAGGCGCAGCAGAGGCTCCTCCGTCAGCCCCTCGATGTCGACGAAGGCGACGGCGCCCTCTCAGTCGTCCTGGCCGGGGAAGAGGGTGTATTGCAGGTCCGGCATGGACGGGACGGCATGCGGCGCCAGCGCCCGGGTCGGGAAGCTGAGGATCTTGCGTTCGGCCATCGTCAGGCTTCCGGGACCAAGGAGGCGGCACGCCTCTCGACGGAGGCCAAGTCACGCAGCCGGACGGCATGTTCGGGCAGGCCCCCGCCGGGAGGCACGAACGTGCCGTGCTCGTCCTTCAGATCACCTTTCTTGATGAAGAAATCCTCATGCATTCGCTCGCCGACGCCGGTGAATGGAACGATGACCATCTGGGCCTGGGTCGGCGCCTTTCCGTCCTTGGGCCGTTGCGGAAGTTCCGTAACGATGGTGTCGGAGTGAAGCTCGACCGCGAGGCTCTTCACGTAAGGCTCGACGTAATAGACCCGCTTCACCCCGGCGGTGACGAGGTGCCGGGCACAGTTATGGCAGGGATATACGGTGCAATAGAGCGTCCACTGACGACTGTTGCCGGCCCTTCGTGCGGGCGAGGCGCTCGGGTCGCCTGTCGCGGTGAAAAGCGTCGGGTTGACCGGTTACCGTGGCAAAGCAGCGTTGATGGCCTCGATGACCTTCTCACCGTTGTCGAGGGTCGTCACGACGCCAGGGCCGTTTCCGTCCAGGAAACTGGGATTGCGGATGAGCCAATCAGCCGGGCTGAAGTGGTCGAATTCCGGCGTGGATGCCGGGAGGATCCTGAACACCGTCTCCATGCGCTTCACCAGCCGGCCGGGGCCCGGTGCATCCTTGTCAAGCTTGGCTAGGGTCAGTGCGGAACGCCCCTTGAGCTCGAAGGCGCCGTTGACAATGCCGACATAGGTCTCGGGCTCGAATATGTCCTCGACGTCGCCCTCGGCGATGCCGAGCACGTCGGGATAATTCATGATGCGGCTCTCTGGTATGGCACCGGCGGCCTTGAGCTGCTCAAGCTTGCGCTTGTCGCCCTGGGCTCTGTCGGACATCACCGCCAGGTGTAGGTTCGCGCCCTTGAACAGGGAGACGAACGACTGGATCTTGTCGAGCCCACCGGCCGGACAGATCGTCCAGCGGGGGTCGAGCGCGGTCCGTCGCCGTCGCTTCAGCTGAGCCGACAGGGCCTTGAGGAACAGGATGTCGCCCGGTCCCTCGACCAGCAGGGTGTGCTTGCCGATGAACAGCGCCTGGGTGACGTCGTAGCCCAAGGCGGCCTGGAGGGGGAAGAGGGTGTCCGGGTCCGTGGCGAGCACGTCGCCCCTGACCTTGGTACCCTTCGTCGTCCAGAAGCCTGGACGCTTCTGCTCGACCTGGTCCTCGATGATCCGGGAGAGCGTCAGGTCGTCGGGCGGCACCATGAAGGGCGAATGCGTGGAGAAGACCACTTGGTGCTTCGGCAGGAGTCGGTCGGCGAAGTACCGCAGCAGATCGGCCTGGGCCTTGCCGTGGAGGGTCAGCCCCGGCTCGTCCAGCAGGAGTATCTGGTTGCCCCCACGCTTGCTTACCTGCGCGAACTTCACCAGGAACGAGAAGAACCAGATGAACCCGGCGCTACGCTCCGAGAACGGCACCGTCACCCTGTGAAGGGTGTTCCTGACACGGGCGCGGGCGATCGCGCCGGCGTTGAACGGGGCGGGGTCGCCCGCTTCCGCCTTCGTGACCCTGACCTCAAGCTCCAGGAACGCGTTCTACGTCCAGTATTCCTGCAATTGGTCGGTGATGGCGTTCGATGCGGATTCACACTTGGCGTTCAGCGACTCGTAGGTCGTCGACGCCTTGATCTCCTCCACCGAGGTCCCGGCGAATTCGAGGAAGTCGAGGAAAACCCTCTCGCCGACGTCCAAATGCGTGTTTCCATGCGGATGTCCGGGATGGTGGTACGGTGCGTCCCCGTTGCGTACGATGTCGTCGACCCGGATTTGCCCGGCCATGCGGTCGTAATACGAAAAGTACATGAACTGGGGCGTCACGGAGCGGATGTAGCTCCCAACGAAACCCACCGCGTTCTGGCCGGGGAACGACCTGATCGTTTCCAGGAGCGCGACTTGGTCCGGCGTCGGCTCCGCCAACGCCTCCAACGCCTTTCGGAGCATGTCCGTGGTTGTGGCTTCCGCAAGCGGTTCCCTGACGGTTTCGCCGAGGCCGTGGCTGGCCATCAGGTACTCGGCGATGGCCGGGTAGTTCAGCGGAACGTCGATGCGGAAGGTTTCGTCGTCGTAGCGGCGCGAGAGGGTGATCTGACGCGACCGGAGACAGTCGGGGCCCAACGCTTCGGCCAGCGTCGCCACATCCTCGGGCGATAGGGACCATTTGGACGTGATGACGATTGCCTCGCCCTCCTCCTTCGGATGCCGTGCGTCGTACTCGTTCAGGTGCCGCCTGGGGTAGTCCCGTTCCCTATCGAATACCGTTGGTGTCGCCGGGTGGGGATTCAGGCCGGCCAAGGCTTGAAGGAGGGCGGTCTTGCCAGCCTCGTTCTTGCCGACAAGACAGACCATGTCGCCGAGCGTGACCTCTTCCGAATCCTCGACGCTGCGAAAATTGGTGACCCTGAAACTGTCGAGCCTCATTCCATCCCTCGTAGTCGGTCCGCAGCTTCGCGGATGGCCAAGCAACTGCAATCGCAGATTGGTCTGCTAGACGATGCCGGATTTCGCTGCCCCTGGGTTTGGCGAGCCCGGCGCATAAGCGGTCCTGAAGTCCCGGTGGTTCGCCAACGCCAACGGCCTATAAGGACCTTTCCCATCACATTGGGTCACCTCGGCCAGATCGAATCTTTCCCTGACGCTCGGGTGGACCAGGGCATCCTCCGGGATCTCCCGGACCTTCACCGGCCATCCCAGCCATCCCATCCGACGGGACAGCCAGCGGGGAAGGATGCCGGCGATGGAGTCGTGCATGCCTGCGACCTCGCAGTGCTGCATGCCATCGGACGCCGGATGCAGGTGCAGCCGGCCGGTACCGGGCTCTTCGGACACCATCCCGTCGACCCGAAGCGGATCCGGGATCTTGGTGGCCTGCTCCACCATCCACTGCAACGCGACGTCGGACAGCCGGCTCTCGGCTTCGGGGTAGCTGCCGCCGATGTCGGAGTGGTTGCCGGCGAACCACATCTGGATGAGCGGATCGGGCTCGCCCTGGACCTTTTTCCGCACCCCGTCCCGGCTGCCCCACCTGACCCGCGGGAAGTCGGCGCGGGTCTCGTCGATGGAGAGGGCATGCCGGGCATAGCCGACATGGCCGCTCAGCAGTTGGTCGTAGTTCCCGGAGCGCCATTGCGCGATGTGCCAGCGCGCCTTCCCGTTCACCGGTGAGTCGGTGATGGTCTTGACCGCTGTCGGCAGCCAACGCCAGAGGACGAACGCCGCAGTGAGCGAGAGGGTGGCCAGGAACGGGCGCCAGTAGCCGGTGCCGAACGCTAGGTCGGACAAGACGGCGGGCACGGCTGCAACCAGCACGGCCAGGATCGTCAGGCCGGCCGCAATGCCCCACCACTTGGGTCCGGTCGCGCCGAGCGAGGCGACGGTGTCGAACACGCCGATGAAGTGCGGTGCCACGTTCGAGGAAAGGTCGTCACCCGACCCGTACTTGCGCCGGAATCGCCTCGCCAACTCGAACCGGTCCTTCTCGTAGTCGCCGCCCCGGGGTGAACCCGCGCCGTACTCATAGACCTTGATCACCGCCTCATCCGCGATGTCCCGCGTCGCCTTGCGGAAGCGTGGAAGGTCTCCGCCCGGCACTTTCGTCGGGACGCCGCACAGGAACAGAACGTTGGCCACGCAACGGGCCGTGTAGGCCCCTCGGCTGAAGCCGATCAGGTAGATGCGGTCGCCGGGCTCGTAGTGGTTGATGGCGAACTCGTAGCAGTCGGCGATGTTCTTCGTGATGCCCAGGCCGGTCACCGAGGACAGCAGCTTCTGCAGTCGGCGGTAGGCACCGACGAAACCCGGGGCCGAGCCGTCCGTGCCGAGGCCGGCGTCGTAGAAGGCGACCTGCTCGCGCGGGTCGATGCCGCTGTCCGGCCCGACCCGGCAGACGCGGTAGAGCTTGTAGACGTTGCTGAGGCGCTGTTCCTCGCGGAGGCCACCTTCCTGGCCGGTGCCATCCGAGAAGACCACGATGTTCTTAGCCACGCCCCCCTCCTGCAGCCGGGATGGTCCTGGAATGGAGCCCATCTTGCGAGGCTGGATCGCGTCCGACGCCCAGTCAGACCGGTTAAGCCCAGCTTCGGGAGTCGCAACCGCCAGGTTCCTTGTTTGTTCCCAATCTGCGACCAGAGTGTACGCGCTGACGGAGGCCATGGCCTCCGAGCACGAAGCCCGGCGGGCGAAGTCGCGCCCTGCACGCGAACAACCTCACCCCTGACACCAAGGCGGCCGGAATGGCGGCCGGGACCTAACCCCCTACCGGCGGCCGGCCCCGCCGGTGCCCGGATTTGAACCTCGCTCACCGGACCGAACGGTTGGGGCGGATACATCCAAGGACTTTCGTCGGGGCGCCACTCGTTGAGCGCCAAATAGCTCATGGTCTGCCCGCGTGGATGTGCTATGCACCCCGCATCATGTCGGCCACCCGGTCCTTTTGGCGTTCGTTGCTCACGGTCTTCCAGATCGTGTCGCTTGCCGCCTTTTCGGTGGCGGGTGCGGGACACTCGCACGCGGGGGAGCTTCACGTCGGACACGACACGTCCGTCTCGGTCGGGTACCAAGTGACCGGAGGGCCAGGTCAGGTTGACGACATGGTGGGCCATGCCGACCGAAGCGCCGAAGAGTCGGTGGCTGGTCCTTGCGGCCTTTGCTGCCCAGTGTCGTTCGCGCGCTGGGACTGCTTGACCGTCGTGGTTGCCTGGAAGCCCGAGCGAACGTTGGCTGGCGTCCGCAAAGTCACGTTCGACAGCGTGGTTCCTGAGACGCTTCCCGAACCCCCTCGAACCTTCGCCTGAGGTCCGCGCTCCAACGCGCGCCCTGAGCGGCTGTCCGTGAACGACAGCCGCCAGCCTCCTTTACGCGAAGGCTCGATCATCCCATGCGTGTTCTCTCCGCCTCCGCCCTGCGGACGGCTCTCCTGGCGTTTGGCCTCTGGGCCGGTGCGCCGACGCTCGCCGTCGCCCATGAGGGGCACGACCACGGCAACGAGGCGCAGGCTCCGGCGGCGGCTACAGCGCCGCGCAGTACGTCGAGCACCGACGCGCTCGAATTGGTCGCCATCGTCCGAAGCGGCCGCTTGGCCGTGTTCCTCGACCGTGTGGGCACCAACGAGCCTGTGACGGACGCCGTCGTCCGAGCCGAGACGCCGGACGGCTCCCTCACCGCCTCGCCCATGCCGGACGGCAGCTACGCGGTCGATGCACATTGGAGCCTGCACCCCGGCGAGCACGAGGTGCTCTTCACCGTGACCGCGGCAGGCTCAACCGACATGTTTCCGGTCACGTTGACGGTGCGGGAGGCACCGCCGCCGAAGTCTGAGGCGGGTGTCTCCGCGTGGGCATCCGGCCTCGCCGCGGCCCACGACTTTCAGCGCCACCTGAAGGAGGCCGACCCGCTGCCGCTGGCCATCGGCAGCACCGGCTTCCTTCTCGGCATCGCGGTCACGCTCCTGATGAAGGGGCGCCGTTACTTGCCGGCCACTGCCCTCGTCGCCCTCATCGTCGCCCTCGCGTTCGCGCCGCGCGCCTTCGCGGGCGAGGGGCACGGTCACGGGAGTGCCCCCGGATCGCAAACCACCCTCATGGCCGCCCCGGCGCCGGCGGGACAGGACTTGGCGCGACGTCAACCGGACGGGTCGATCTTCGTGCCCAAGCCCACCCAGAGGGTACTGGCCGTGCGCACGGTGGTGACATCCTCCGACATCATGCGCCGCACCGTCGAGCTGCCGGGGCGCATCGTGCCCGATCCGAGTGCCAGCGGGGTCGTGCAGTCCTCGGTCGGCGGCCGGCTCTCGCCGCCGGAATCCGGGATCTTCCCGCGGCTCGGCACGCGGGTGCGCAAGGGCGAGGTGCTGGCCTATGTCACGCCGCCGGTGCAGGCGGTCGACGCCTCCGACATGCGCCAACGCCAGGGCGAACTCGACCAGCAGATCGCAGTCACGGAGCGACGGGTCGAACGTTACCGCAAGCTCGCACCGGGCGGCGCCGTATCGCAGGTGCAACTGGAGGACGCCCAGGCCGAGCTGAAGGGTCTGCTCGACCGCCGCGCCGCCCTCGACACAATCCGCCAGCAGCCCGAAGCACTCAAGGCGCCGGTCGACGGCGTGATCGCCGAGGCGACCGCCGTGGCCGGGCAGATGGCGAGCCCCGGCGTGCAGGTGTTCCAGATCGTCGACCCGACCCGCCTCTGGATCGAGGCGCTGAGCTTCGACGCCCTCACCGGCGGCCAGCACGCCACCGCCCGCCTTGCCGACGGTCGCATGCTGCGCCTCGCCTACATGGGCGCAGGGCTCGCCGACCGCAGCCAAGCCGTGCCGATGCACTTCGCCGTCGAAGGCGCGCCGTCGGAACTGCGGACCGGGCAGTTCGTCACCGTGCTGGCCGCAACCGACGCACAGCAGAAGGGGTTGGCGCTTCCGCGCATGAGCGTGGTGCGTGGCGGCAACGGCCAAAGCATCGTCTACGAGCACACCGCGCCGGAGCGCTTCGAGCCCCGCGAGGTGCGGGTCGAGCCGCTCGATGCGGGGCAGGTGCTGGTCGTCTCCGGGCTCGCCGCGGGCAAGCGGATCGTGACCCAAGGCGCCGAACTCCTCAACCAGGTCCGCTGAGGAGGCCAACCCGTGTTCACGCTCCTCGTCACGCAATCCCTGCGCAACCGCCTCCTCGTACTGGCGCTTGCCGCGGTGCTCGTCATCTACGGTGCCTTCACCGCGACCAAGCTTCCGGTCGACGTATTCCCGGACCTCAATCGGCCGACGGTGACGATCATGACCGAGGCCGAGGGACTCGCCCCCCAGGAGGTCGAGCAGCTCGTCACGTTCCCGGTCGAGACGCAGATGAACGGCCTGCCGGGCGTGACCCGGGTGCGTTCCGTGTCCGGCGTCGGCCTCTCGGTGATCTACGTCGAGTTCGACTGGGGCACCGACATCTACCGCAACCGCCAGCAGGTCGCCGAGCGCCTCGCGATGGTGCGCCCGCAACTACCCCCAAACGTCAACCCGATGATGGGTCCGGTCTCCTCGATCATGGGCCAGATCGTGATGGTCGCCCTCAACGGCGGCACGGTCTCGCCGATGCAATTGCGGGAACTCGCCGACTTCACCATCCGACCACGCCTGCTCTCGATCCCCGGCGTCGCCCAGGTGATCCCGATGGGCGGCGAGGTGCGCCAGTTCCGCGTCGCGCCCCAGCCCACGGCCCTGCGGGCGCTCGGCGTCACCCATGGCCAACTGGAGACGGCGCTGGCTCAGTTCGGCACCAACACCGGCGGCGGCTTCACCGACCAGTACGCCCGCGAGTACCTGATCCGGAACCTCGGCCGGAGCATGAGCCTCGACGACCTGCGCAACATGGTCGTCGCCACCGTCAACGGCCGACCGATCTACCTGCGGCAGGTGGCCGAGGTCTCCTTCGCGGCCCGGGTGAAGCGGGGTGATGCCGGTTACATGGGCGCGCCCGCGGTCGTGGTCTCGGTCGAGAAGCAGCCGGCCGTCGACACGGTGCGGCTCACCCGCGAGGTCGAGACGGCCCTCGCGGAGATCACCGCCAGCCTGAACGCCTGCGGCCCCGACGCGGGCAAGGGCAGCTCGGATCGGACGGGTCCGTCCGTGGCCGAACCCGTCGGCGAGGCATGCGCCTTCAAGGGCGTGCGCGCCGACCAGCTCATCTTCCGGCAGGCGAACTTCATCGAGACCTCGATACGCAACGTCGAGACGGTGCTGATGGAGGCCGTCGTCGTCGTCGCGGTGGTGCTGTTCGCCTTCCTCTTGAACGTGCGCACCACCGCGATCTCGCTCACGGCGATCCCGGTCTCGATCCTGGCGACCGCGGTCGTGTTCCACCTCGCCGGGCTGTCGATCAATACGATGACCCTTGGCGGCCTCGCCATCGCCATCGGCGAACTCGTCGACGACGCGGTGGTCGACGTCGAAAACATTTTTCGGAGACTCGGCGAGAACCGTAAAGCGGGTAACCCCAAAAGCGTCTTCACAGTCGTGGTAGAGGCCTCGAACGAGGTGCGCTCCGGCATCGTCTACGCCACTATGGTGATCGTGCTGGTGTTCGTGCCGCTCTTCGCCCTGTCGGGCATCGAGGGCCGGCTCTTCGCCCCGCTGGGTCAGGCCTACATCGTCTCGATCCTGGCGAGCCTCCTCGTCTCCATCACCCTGACGCCGGTGCTGGCCTACTACCTGCTGCCGGGCCTCAAGCGACTGGAGGAGCATGACAGCCAATTCCTCAAGTGGCTTAAGCGCGGGAACGCCGCCCTGCTGCGCGGCCTGCTCGGGCATGGCCGGCCGGTCATGGCGGTCGCCGGTCTGGCGGTGGCGGCGGCCGGGCTCGCGGCGACCTTCCTGCCACGCACCTTCCTGCCGCCGTTCAACGAGGGCTCGTTCACGGTCAACATGACCTTCAACCCCGGCATCTCGCTGGCCGAGAGCAACCGGATCGGACTGGTGGCGGAACGGCTGCTCCTGGAGATGCAGGACGTGAAGTCCATCGGTCGCCGCACCGGCCGGGCCGAGCTCGACGAGCACGCGGAAGGCGTCCACTCCTCCGACCTTGAGATCGACCTGAAGCCGGGGTCGCGACCCAAGCCCGAACTCGTCACCGACATCCGCGGGCGCCTCGCGGTGCTGCCCGTCAGCGTCAACGTCGGCCAGCCGATCTCGCACCGGCTCGACCACATGCTCTCGGGCGTGCGCGCCGAGATCGCGCTCAAGATCTTCGGCGAGGATCTCGACACCCTGCGCGCGCTCGCCGAGGACACGAGGGCGCGGCTCTCGGACATCCCCGGCCTCGCCGACCTCCAGGTCGAGAAGCAGGTGCTCATCCCCCAGTTGGAAATTCGCGTCGACTATGCCCGCGCGGCCCTCTACGGCGTCCAACCCGCGGCCCTGGTCGAGCAGTTGAGCCGCCTGTCGAACGGGCAGGTGGTCTCGCGGGTGGTGGACGGCTACCGCCGCTTCGACGTGGTGATGCGCCTCTCCGACACGATGCGCACGACCCAGCGCCTCGGCGACCTCCTCATCGAGACCCCGTCCGGCTGGGTGCCGGCCCGCCAGATCGCCGACATCCGCGAGACCGACGGGCCGAACCAGATCCTGCGCGAGAACGCCCGGCGCCGCATCGTCGTGCAGGCCAACACCCAACCCGGCTCCGACATGGGAAAGATCGTCCAGGCCATCCAGGAGAAGGTCGCCGCGGCGAACTTGCCCAACGGGTACGCCACGAGCCTGGAGGGCTCTTTCCAGGCCCAGGCAGAGGCGAGCCGGACCATCGGCCTGCTGTCGCTGCTCTCCCTCGCCCTGGTCTTCGCGCTGCTCTACTCCCGTTACCGCTCGGTCGTCTTCACGCTGATCATCCTAGGCAGCATCCCGCTCGCCCTGATCGGCTCGGTGGCCGCCCTTTGGATAGCCGGGCAGCCACTCTCGGTCGCCTCGATGATCGGCTTCATCACGCTGACCGGCATCGCCACCCGCAACGGCATCCTCAAGATCAGCCACTACCTGAACCTGGCGATCCACGAGGGCATGCCGTTCGGGCGCGACCTCGTCATCCGCGGCAGCTTGGAGCGGCTGGCGCCGGTCCTGATGACGGCGCTCTCGGCGGGCGTCGCCCTGGTGCCGCTGATGATCGGCGCCGACGCGCCGGGCAAGGAGATCCTGCACCCCGTGGCGGTGACGATCTTCGGCGGCCTGATCAGTGCGACGCTGCTCGACACCGTGCTGACCCCGGTGCTGTTCCTGACCTTCGGCCGCAAGCCCCTGGAGCGGCTGCGGGACGAGGCCCGTCACCGCCCCGAGGCTTCACCCGAGGCACCGAGAAGTTCGCCCGTCGAGGCGTTCTGAGACCTTCCCGACCCCCGAGAAAGGACATCGTCATGCGCTCCCCCTTCCGCCTCGCCGTCGTTGCCGTCGCCATCGCCCTCGCGTCGCCCTGCCTCGCCGCCGGCCCGAACGGCGGCCAGACGACGGTCGCCGATGGACATCCCGTCGAGTTCGTCGCGACCGAGACCGGCATCACCTTCTTCGTGACCGGTGAGGACGGCAAGCCGGTCGAGACCGCCGGCCTCTCGGCCAAGGCATTCGTGCAGGTCGGAGGCAAGACGGAGACGCTGACCCTGAAGCCGGGGGCGCCGAACAAGCTCATGGCCGACCTTAAGGCCCCGCTGGCGGCGGGAGCGAAGGTCGTGCTGTCCGCGAAGATGCACGGGCACAACATCCAGGCGCGGTTCGAGAAGCAGTAGGGCCGTCGGTGGGGCGGCCCGTGCGGTTCCTTCCGCGCAGGCCGCCTCGGCCCGGCTACCTCCGGGTCAGGACAAATGGCCCAGGAGCACCAGGAAGCCCAGGAGCAGGAAGCACACCGCCAGCACCTTGACGAGGTCGCGTCCCGCCCGCCTTCTGACGTGCGGACGGGCACGACGCCTGCCGCGCGGCTTGGACTCCCATCTCTCGATTTCCCGGGCCAGCTTCTTGCCTACCATGGCCGCGCCGCCTCAGACGGGAAGGTGCGGGAACTCCGCGGAGAGTGCCTCGTCCTCGACCTGGACGGTGACGTGCTCGATGCCGTGCCGCTCCTTCATTAGGCCCCGCACGGCACGGATCACCGCCGGCCCGCCGGCGACGTCGTCGACCACCACGTGCCCGCTCATCGCGTCGAAGCCCGACGTCAACGTCCAGGCATGCAGGTCGTAGGCGCGGCGCACCCCCGGCATCGCCTCGATCTCGGTCTTCAGGGCGGCGAGGTCCACGCCGGGAGGCGTGCCCTCCAACAGGATGTGAAGGGCTTCGCTCAGCAGTCGCCAGGTCCGGGGTACGATGAACAGGCCTATGCCGGCGCCGATGAGAGGATCGACCCAGGTCCAGCCCGTGCCCATCACCACGAGGGCCGCGAGGATGACGCCGACCGAGCCCAGCATGTCCGAAAAGACTTCGAAGTAGGCGCCCTTCACGTTGAGGCTCTCGGACGAGCCGCCCGACAGCAGCTTCATGCTGGCGAGGTTCACGCCCAGCCCAACCAGCGCCACCAGCATCATCGGCCAGCCGAGGATCTCGGTCGGCTCCACGAAGCGCCGATAGGCCTCGTAGAGGATGTAGGCGGTGACCCCGAGCAGCACGACGGCGTTGGCGAGCGCCGCGAGGATCTCGAAGCGCATATACCCGAAGCTCTTGCCCGCCGTCGGCGCCTTGGCCGCGTAGTGAATGGCGAGCAACGCCAGGGCGAGGCCGCCGGCGTCCGTGACCATGTGCGCGGCATCCGCCAGGAGCGCGAGGCTGCCGGTGAGCAGGCCGCCGACGACCTCGGCGAACATGTAGGTCAAGGTCAGCCCGAGCGCCCAGGCGAGGCGTCCCTTGTTGCGGGCCGCAGCCGAGCCCGAGGGAATGCCGCCGCCGTGCGAATGCCCATGGCCGCCGCCGTGTGCGTGTCCGTGTCCCATATGCCGATCCCAGGTTTGCGATGATGTGTCCGACCGCGGGTTTCAGGGCGCGATTCCGCCGATCAGGTCGGCCACGTGTGCGCCAGCCGGATGCCCGGCCTCGACGTGGTGCGTCCCGGAACAGGCCTGGTATCCGGGGCCGAACGTCGTCATGACGAGTTCGCGCCGTCCGTCCGCGGTTTCGCGGCTGGCCAGCAGCGCCTGCCCACCGGGCCAGAGTTCCGCATCCGCCGTCGGTCCCGGCTCGGGTTCGCCGTAACGGCGAACGCCTTCGTCGTGGATGGCCCGACGCGCTTTCGCGAGGTCGTCGCCGGAGAGTGGCACGCCGACCCAGACCACCTGCTGCAGCCCCTCGGTCCGGCAGATCACCAGGATGACCTCGGCCGTCCCGGGTCCCGTGGCCGGCCGCCAACCCTGCGGGTAGTACAGGGCCGTCAAGTTCGCCTCGCGGTCGACCTTCAGCGGACGGGGCACTTCGGAGAGCGGTCCCCACGCAAGGCCGAACGGCGCCTCGCCCGCATCGGCGGCGAGGGCCGGGACGACCGCGAATGCGGCCGCGTGAAGGACGCGCAGGTGCCACCTCATCGCTCGGTCTCCCGTCGGACCCGGTTCCTAGGACGCGGGTCCACGCAGTCGGTGGTAGAGGGCACGAACCGCGTCCGAGTAATCGGTGGCCGGATTGGCCGCGCAGAACGTGCGTAGGAAGTCCGCCTGGGCGGCCAAGGGCATGGAGGGCGGCGCGAGGTCCAAGCCCTCGTCGACCCCGTCCGGCGCCCGGATCAGCGCGCCGCTCATGAACCCCTGCGCCCAGGCGAAGTAGTCGCGCTCCATGGCTGGCTGCGCCGCGGCATCCGCGCCGAACCGGGCACAGGAGGCGGCACCGATGCCGACGATCTTGGTCGGCTCGGCCTGAACGGCCATGGTCAAGCCGAACCACACGAGCATGCCCGACCGGACCCTTCCCATCGGGGCTACTCCGCCGCCTTGAGTTGGCGAGGAACCGACGGCGCCGGGCGCTCAGCCGCTGCCGTGGTCTCGACCCTGCCGAAGCGCGCGTACAGGGCCGGCAGGACGACCAAGGTCAGCAAGGTGGCGCTGATCAGGCCACCGATGACCACGGTCGCGAGCGGCCGCTGGATCTCGGCGCCGGTTTCCGTGGCGATGGCCATCGGCACGAAGCCGAGCGAGGCGACGAGCGCCGTCATCGCCACCGGCCGCAGCCGGATCATGGCGCCTTCGAGGATGGCCTCGCGCTTGGGCCGTCCCTCGGCGACGAGTTGCTTGATGAAGGTCAGCATCACGAGGCCGTTCAGCACCGCCACGCCCGAGAGCGCGATGAACCCGACCGCCGCCGGCACCGAGATGGGCATGCCCCGCAGCCACAGCGCCGCGATGCCGCCGGTCAGGGCCAGGGGCACCGCGCTGAACACCAGCAGGGCGTCCCGGGGCGAGCCCAGCGCCGAGTAGAGCAGCAGGAAGATGAGGAAGAAGCAGACCGGCACCACGATCATGAGACGTTGCTTGGCGGAGGCGAGGTTCTCGAACTGGCCACCCCAGGTGACGTAGTAACCGGACGGAAGCTGGACCTGTGCGGCGACCTTTCCTTGCGCCTCCGCCACCAGCGAGCCGATGTCGCGGCCGCGCACGTTGGCCGTCACCACGACCCGACGCTTGCCGTTCTCGCGCGAGATCTGGTTCGGCCCCTCGGTCACCGAGAACGACGCCACCTGCTTGAGCAGGACCGAACTCGCCCGTCCGTTCAGCCCCGGAGGAAGCGGCACCGGGATGTTCTCCAATGCCTCGCGGTCCTCGCGCACCTTGTCGTTCAGGCGCACGACGATGGGGAAGCGCCGGTCGCCCTCGAACACCACGCCGGCATCCTTGCCGCCGATGGCCGCGCCGATGACCTCCTGGATGGCGCCGACGCTGAGCCCGTAGCGGGCGGCCTCGGCCTTGTTGATCTTGATTTCCAGGAACGGCAGGCCGGCGGTCTGCTCGACCTTGACGTCCTCGGCCCCGGTGATGCCGCGCAGCACCTGGGCGACCTGATTGGCCGCCTTGAGCATCGGCTCGAACTCCTCGCCGAACACCTTCACGGCGAGGTCGCCGCGGGTGCCGGCCAAGAGCTCGTTGAAACGCAGCTGGATCGGCTGGGAGAACTCGTAGACGTTGCCGGCGAGTTCGCCGACCGCCTTCTCGATCTGCTCCTGCAGGTCCGCCTTGGACAGGCTCGGGTCGGGCCATTCCTCCTGAGGCTTCAGGATGACGAAAGTGTCCGACGAGTTCGGCGGCATCGGGTCCGATGCGACCTCCGCCGTGCCGGTTTTCGAGAAGACGTAGGCAACCTGCGGGAATTTTGACACGGCCTGCTCGACCTTCAGCTGCATCGCTTGGGACTGGGTCAGCGAGGTCGAGGGGATGCGTGTGGCGTTGAGCGCGATGCTTTTCTCGTCGAGCTGCGGGATGAACTCGGTGCCCAGGCGTGTGGAGAGGATTCCCGCACCGACGAGGAGCAGGAGCGCTCCGACGACGAAGGCGACGGGCGCGCGGACCGCAGCGGCCAGCACCGGGCGGTAGGCTGCCTTGAACGCACGGATGATGAAGTTGTCTTCCTCGGTGACCTTGCCGGTGATGACGATGGAAATCAGGGCGGGCACGAAAGTCAGCGAGAGGACGAAGGCGGCCACGAGCGCGATGATGACTGTCAGCGCCATCGGCTCGAACATCTTGCCCTCCACCCCGGTGAAGGTCAGGAGCGGGACGTAGACCAGGATGATGATGGCCTGCCCGTAGAGGGAGGGCTTGATCATCTCCTCGGCCGAGGCCCGCACCGTCTGCAGGCGCTCCTCGGTGTCGAGGCTCCGCCCGAGTTCGTGCTGCTTCTCGGCGAGGTGCCGCAGGGCGTTCTCGGTGATGATGACCGCCCCGTCGACGATCAGGCCGAAGTCGAGCGCGCCGAGGCTCATCAGGTTGGCCGAGATCTTCGCCTCGACCATCCCGGTCATGGTCATCAGCATGGCGACCGGGATGACGAGCGCCGTGATGATGGCCGCGCGGATGTTGCCGAGCAGCAGGAACAGGATGACGATGACGAGGGCGGCGCCCTCGGACAGGTTCTTGGCCACGGTCTTGATGGTGGCTTCGACGAGGCGGGTACGGTCGAGGACGGTCTGCACCTCGACCCCCGGCGGCAGCGACTTGCGGATCTGCTCCATGCGTGCGTCGACCGCGGCGGCGACCTTACGGCTGTTGTCTCCGATCAACATCAGGGCCGTGCCGATCACGACCTCCTGGCCGTTCTCGCTGCCGGAGCCGGTGCGCAAGTCCTTTCCGATGCGGACCTCGGCGATGTCCCGGATGCGCACCGGGACGCCGGCACGGGTGGCGACGACCACGTCGCCGATCTCGTCCATGCTCTCCAGGCGCCCGGCGGCGCGAACGACGTAGCCCTCGCCGTTGTCCTCCAGGTAGCGGGCGCCCTGGTTGGCGTTGTTCGTCTCCAGGGCGCGGGCGACGTCACCGAAGGACAGGTCGCGGGCGGCGAGCTTCGTTGGGTCCGGCTGGACGTGGTACTGCTTCTCGAAGCCGCCGATGCCGTCGATGCCGGCGACCCCCGGGACCGTCTTGATCTGTGGGCGGATGATCCAGTCCTGGACCGTGCGCAGGTAGGCGGTCTGCTCCAGTTCCGTCCTGAGGCTCTGACCTTCCGGCGTCAGGTAGCTGCCGTCCGGCTGCCAACCGGGCTTACCCGCGGCCGAGACCTGGCGCTCGCCCGGCTTGGCGTAGTGGATCGACCACATGTAGATCTCGCCCAGGCCGGTCGAGATCGGGCCCATGGCGGGCTCGGCGCCGGGCGGCAGGTCCTGCTTCACCTGCGAGAGGCGTTCGGCGACCTGCTGGCGCGCGAAGTAGATGTCGAGCTTCTCCGCGAAGACGGCGGTGACCTGCGAGAAGCCGTTGCGCGAGAGCGAGCGGGTGTATTCCAGCCCCTTGATGCCCGCGAGCGCGGTCTCGACCGGGTAGGTGACCTGCTTCTCGATGTCGACGGGCGAGAGCGAGGGCGCGGTCGTGTTGATCTGGACCTGGTTGTTGGTGATGTCCGGGACGGCGTCGATGGGCAGCTTGGTCACGGCATAGCCACCGAATCCGGCCGCCAGCAGCGACAGCAGCAGCACGAGCCAGCGCTGGTGGACGGAGAAGTCGAGGATCTTCGAAATCATGGCCCGTCCCCTCAATGCGCGTGGTCGGCTTCGCTCTTTCCGAGCTCGGCCTTGAGGAGGAAGGTGTTGCCGACGGCGATGGCCTCGCCGGGCTTGAGACCCGAGGCGACCTCGTAGGCGTCGTCGTCGGAGCGCCCGAGTTCGACCTCGCGCTTCTCGAAGCCCTCGTCTGTGCGGACGAAGACGACGCGCTTGCCCTCGACGGTCTGGAGGGCCGCCTTGGGCACGCTCACCGGAACGGCATCCCGCGAGATCTCGACCTCGGCGGTGACGTAGGTGCCCGGACGCCAGGCCATGTCCTTGTTCGGCAGGGCGACGATGACCTTGGCGGCACGCGTGTCGGCGGTGAGGAAAGGACTGACGAAGACGACCTTGCCCTTCTCGTGCTGCACGCCGCCCTCCTGGCCCGGCGCGACCGTGACGGACGCGCCTTCCTTGACCTTGGCGAGTTCCGAGGTCGGAACGGCAAGTTCGATCCACACCGTTGAGAGGTCGGCGACGGTGTAGAGGTCGGAAGGGTCGCCTTCCTTGCCCACCGCGGTGCCGACGTCGACCTTTCGCTCGACGATGCGCCCCGACATCGGCGAGCGCAGTTCGTACTGGCGCAGGCTCGACAGGTTCGGGGTGGTCTCGTCGCGCTTGGCCAGCTTGGCCACCGCCGTCGCGTCGAGCCCCAGCGCCGACAGCTTCTGCCGCGCCAGATCCTGGCGCAGCGTCGCCTCGGAATAGACCGCCTTGGCATTCAAGAAGGCGCTCTCGGCCGAGATCCGCTTGTCCCAGAGCGCCTGCTGCCGTTCGAAATTGGTCTTCTCCAGGTCGGCCTTCACCGAGGCGGTGAGGTACTCGCTCTTGGAGTCCGCGACCTCGCGGCTATCCAGGACGGCAACGACCTCGTCCTTCTTGACGGCGTCGCCCAGGCGCTTGCGCATCTCGGCGACGGTGCCGACGACCCGGGCAGGGACCCGCGCGATCCGGTCGGTGTCGGGCGTGATCGTACCGGGCACCAGGATATGGCGAGACAGCATGGCGCCCTCGGCTTTGGCCACCTTGATGTCCTGGTTCTCGATCTGCTCGGCGGTCATTTTGACATGACCTTCCTCGCCTTCGGCCTCGGAGTGGTCATGCTCGCCTTGGGTCTGCTCGGCCCCGGGCTTACTGGCCGGCTTGCCGTGACCGTGACCGTGTCCGTCGCCCGCGGCGTGGCCCGCCTCGCCGGGGGAAGCCTCGGCGGAATTCGCGGCGGTGGGGCCGCTGGCGAGGTTGAAGACGGTCGGCGGCAGGCCAGCCGATATCAACAGCCCCTGGACGAAGCCGGAGACGGCGGGAACCGCAGCGCCCACGAGGACGCCGACGGCCAGGATGAGGGCGGTCAGGATGATGCGCATGATGCCTGCTCGGGCGTGCCGGAAGCCGATGACGGACATGCCGGACAATCGCGGTCGGTGACGTGAGGAGACGGCTCGGGTCGGTCGGACCCGGGTTCGTGACGCGCCGCCTTCGCGGCGTCACCTCAGGCGCGCGGCGGCCTTGGCAGGCGGTCGGGAGAGACCGAGGGCATCCTCTCGGACAATCTGGCGTAGGAGGGGCGCGTTCCGTCGGGGAGCGGGGCATCGCCGGCGACGGTCGTGCTCAAGGCGACGTGGCAACCGCAATGGACGTGGTCGGCTGACCCGGGGTCGGAGGCATGATCCAGGCCAGACACCGTATGCGGGACGAGCGAGAGTTCGCTCCTGTCATGGCCTTGACGGCCCTGGTGAGAGACAAGGTCGTCCATGAGACCGGCGCCGGGCATCGCGATGGCCAGCGCCAGGACGAGCGCGAGGGCGGCGGTTGCCCACCACCCCGTCATCGCTCCGAAGCTCATATGGCGCCGCGCCGAAGTCATCACCGTCCTTATCTGCGATTCCGAGGCTGTGTCGCAAGCTGCGGTCGCCCGTTGTGGTGAAGGCTTCCCTGGTCGGAGGATACTGAATGGTCGCTTCACGCCCCGTTCAAAGCCGTCGGCAGAGCCTTGTGCGACCAGCAAGGAATTTTCGTCCATGAAACGTCGCTTGATCACCCTGACGACCGCTGCCCTCGCATCGGTCCCCATGACCGCGTCGGCCCAACATTACGGCTACGGACCACCTCCCCACCATCATGAGGAGGTGCGCCGCCACCATCACGGCGACCACGACCACGTGGAGGTTCGTCGCCATCATCACGACGACCGGGACGAGAACCGCCACGGCTTTGAGCGCCACGATCACCGCGAGTTCGACGACTGAACGTTTCGGTCGACCGAACCAAGGCGGACGCCCGCCCCGACTTGCGTCGAGGCGGGCGTTTCCACGATGCGTGAGGGGGCTGTATCGCACCGTGAAAAGTCGTCCGGGCAAGGGGACGCCGCGAGCGCGTAGCCGAGGCCCGTTGCCAGGAGCGCGAAGACGACGAGCAGGGGCAGCAATCGCATCGCGCGTCTCCCGCTCATCGTGTCACCTCGTGGGAAGCTTACTTCTTGCCGGGCTTATCCTGGCTGTGCCCGTGCGCGTGGCCGTCGCCTTCGCGGTGCGCGGGCTTGCCGTCCGGGCCTTTCTCCTGCGCCTCCCGCACCCGCGGATCGTCACGGTGGGCGGGTCCGCCGGAGACGTCGCCCGAGTTCGGGACGCTGCGCTCCGGATTGGAGGCGTTGCCGTGCCCGTCGACCGCGAGGGCGGGCGTGGCCGCTCCGGCCAGCATCGCGGCGGTGAGAACGGCGGCAAGCGTACGCTTCATCGATCTGTATCCCTTCCATCGGCCACATCGGCCGCTTGAGGAGTGGAGATAGCCGACCCGTTTGACTGCCGTTCGCCGCGTTCGTGACGAAGTGTGTCAGGCGCGCGTGCCGACACACTTCGTCAAGGTCGAGCAAAGCCTCGGCCATGGGGTCGACGTATCCCTACCGGCTCCCCGCAGGACCGGACGCCGGGTCGAACGCGACCCCGGCGAGATCCGACGCGGCAGCGACAGGTGGCCAAGTGGACAGATCTTTCCCGTCGAGACCCGAGACCCGCGTGCCCCTGGCCGTCGCGCTGGCATTCCTGGCGGGTTCGGCCGACTCGATAGGCTTCCTGGAACACTCTCAACTGTTCATGTCGTTCATGAGTGGGAACACGACCCGGTTCGGCGTCGCGGCCAGTTCCTTCGATTGGTCGGGCGTCACCAGGTTCGGCAGCACCATCGCGCTGTTCTGCTTCGGTGCGTTCGCCGGCACCCTTGTTGCGGCTTGGGCTGGGCGGTGGCGTCTTTCGGTCCTGCTCGGCGCGCAGGCCGTCCTGCTGTCCATCGGCAACCTCCTGCCGGAAGCTTCCGATGCGTTTCCTCTTCATGCCTATCCCGTCGTCCTTGCCCTCGGCATGCTGAATGCGACGCTGCAGGATGAGGCCGGGCGGAGCCTCGCCCTGACCTACGTCACCGGAACCGTCGTACGTTTCGGGACCGGTTTGGCGAACATGGTCCTGCACAAGCCCGCGCCGTCGTTCTGGCTCCAGGCACCGCTTTGGGCGGGCCTGACGCTTGGCGCGGTCGCCGGCGGCTTCATCCAGAAGGCCCTTGGTCCCGATGCCTTCCTCGTTCCGGCGGCCCTGTCCGCGTCGCTGGCTGTCGCAGGCATCATCCTCACGGTGGCACTGCCTGGGAGCGGCTATGTCTCGAACGAGCGGTCGGCGCAGCCGGACGCGCACCCCGACGCACCGGCGACCGCCCGGTAGGCCGCGTCTCAATCGCGTCCCTTCGCCCTCGGCAGGCGGATCTCGGCCCGCAGGCTGCCCTCTGGCCGGTTCGACAGGACGAGCGTGCCGCCGTCCGCCTCGACCGCGCGCCGGGCGATGGTCAGTCCGAGCCCCGTCCCGCCCGTGTTGCGGTTACGCGACCCCTCCAGCCTGGTGAAGGGCTGGAAGGCCCGGGCGACGTCCTCCGGCGCGATGCCGGGGCCGTCGTCGTCGATGCGCACCACCAGGGTCGCCTCTTCGATCTCGATGCCGACCCGGACCCGGATCCCGTAGCGCACACCGTTGTCGACAAGGTTCTCGACCGCGCGGCGGAAGGCAACGGGACGTACCGACGCCAGCGCCCGGCCGGGGCCGTCGTAGCCCACCTCGCGGCCCACGTCCGCGGAGGCGTCGGCGACGCTCATCAGCACGCTCGCCACGTTGACGACCTGCCGTGCTTCCGGGTCGGCTTCGCCACGCAGGTACGACAGCGTCGCGTCGATCATGGCCTGCATGTCGTCGAGGTCGGCAGCCATGGCACGGCGGTCCGCAAGGTCATCGACCTTGTCCAGGCGAAGACGGAGCCGGGCGATCGGCGTGCGCAGATCGTGCGAGACCGCCGCCAAAGCCTGCGTCCGTTCCGCGACGAGGCGGTGGATGCGCCCTTGCATCGCGTTCAGCGCCCGACCGATCCCGCGCGTCTCGTCCGGTCCGACCTCAGGCACGGACACGACCGTACCGTGCCCGATCCGGACGGTGGCGTGCGTAAGTTCCCTGAGCGGGCCGGCGATCCGGTGCACCAGCACGACGGCGGCGACGCCGACCAGGATCGCCATCGCGGTGGCGAGGTACGCCCAGGGTGCAAGGTGGACCAGGTGAGGCGAATGGGCGGACCGGAAGGTCAGGAAACTGCCGTCCGGCAGCGGGAAGGCGCCGCGCAGGTCCTGTTGGTGCAGCGGCTCGTCCGGCGCCGCCAGGGCGAGCGCCAGACCTGGGCCGAGCACGGGCTCGATCTCCAGGACGCGTTCGCGCAGATCGCGCAAGGCGGGGTCTGTCTTGCCCGTCTCGGCGGATTCCCCCCGCTCCCAGCCTATCTCGAAATGACCCGACGAGAGGGCTTTTGCCTCGATGCCGCGCTCCCCCGGCGGTCGCCGCAGTACCGCTTCCCGCGCCAAGACGAGCTGTCGCGCCACTTCGTTCGCGAACGCCTCGTCGGCCGCGGCCGACGCCGACTGACGGTACAGCAACAACGCGCCCCCGTGGACCACGAGTACCGCCAGCAACAGCACGGCGACGGTGCGCCCCTCCAGGCTGCGGGCAAGATCGACCAGTTGTTTCACGCCCGCTCGACCTTGGCGGCCATCATGTAGCCGGAGCCGCGAACCGTCTTGATCACGGGGAGCGTGCCCTCGGGCGGTTCGAGCTTGCGCCTCAGGCGGCTGACCAGGGTGTCCACGCTACGGTCGGACGGGGCGGCGAGCCGTCCGCGGCTCATCTCCAGGATCTGCTCGCGGCCGAGCACGCGCCCGGGATGCTCTAGGAACACCATGAGTAGGTCGTGCTCGGCCCCCGAGAGGTCTACGGCAGCCCCCCCGGGATCGGTCAGCTGCCGGCTGCGCAAATCGAGCCGCCAGCCGGCGAAGGTCAGAACCTGTGCCCTCTCCGCCGCGGTGGCGGCCGGCGCGATGGTGGTCCGACGCAGCACCGCGCGGATGCGGGCAAGGAGTTCCGGCCGGCCGAACGGCTTGGCGACGTAGTCGTCGGCTCCGAGTTCGAGTCCGAGTACCCGGTCCGCCTCCTCGTTGCGGGCGGAGAGCATGATGACCGGCACGGTGCCCTTGCTGCGCAGCGCCCGCAGCAGATCGAAGCCGGAGGCGCCGGGCAGCATCACGTCGAGCAAGACGAGATCGACCGACTTCCCGGGCAGAAGCGACCACATCTCGGCGCCGCTGCGGCAACCGGTGACGCGGTAGCCGCTCTCCCTCAGGAGTCGCGTGACCAACACCCGCATGCCGTCGTCGTCTTCGATCAGGAGGATGTGCTCCTGTGCGCAGCCCGCTCCCGGCCTGTCATCGCGTTCCATCAGCCACCGTTTCATCCATCGCCGCGGGGTCCATTGCGAACAAAGTCTCCGTCAGATTCAGATAACGCATCAGGGGACTCTCATCGAGTGGGCCACGAACGTCAATGAAGTCACTTGTATAAATTTTGCATATTTTATATTGTCGATACGACTGCTCGACCAAAAATACGACCAATTTGATTTGATAGTATGCTCTATACATAATTAAATGTAATTTACGAGGATATCAAAATTTTGAAGTCAGAAGCGGTCGATGCCGGGTGAGTACAAATCGGCCTATGGATCCGGCTGTCGCGGAGGTGCGAATGGAGCGATCCGATGCTCGTTCGCCCGATTTCCCGGAAAAGAGCTGAACGGTGGTTCGAAGACATCGCCGAATACTCCTGAATTCGGACGGGCCGGCGCTCGGATTACTCTAACACCATGAGGCGTGAATTAACCTTTTTTTAACTCTAACTCATTAGATTTGATTAACAAATTTGTGCACGCCGGGACAGGATGCCGGCAAGAGGGAGGCTGGCGGCGATGAAGGACGACATTTCCGGGCCAAGCTTGGCGTCTGCCGCCCTACGCATACATCAGGGTCGCATGCGCGTGTCGGTCGAGAATATTGCCAACGCGCGTTCCACGGCGTCCGCCCCAGACGGCGAACCCTATAGGCGCAAGATTGCAGTGTTCGAGCCGATCACGGGCAACACCGAAGAGGCACCGGCCATCCGTATCGTACGCGACAAGACCGAATTCCCGACGGTTCATAGTCCTGGACACCCCGCCGCCGATGCTGGCGGCAACCTCAAGCTTCCCAATGTCCGCCCTACGGTCGAGATGTCCGAACTTCGCTCTGCGATGCGAGCGTACGAGGCCAATCTGCGCACTATCGCGACCTTTGACGACCTGAAAGGAAAGACGCTCGCGCTACTGAAGAGCTGATGTCATCGACCCGAAAGCCTTTCGTGATGACGCATCAAACGCGGCCGGCACGTGCGCCATCAACCGACAAGCTCATCGAGCAAGAGCAATAGCAGGAAGCCTGCGAAGAACATCGCGGTCACCCATGGACGGTCCTCCGTTTCGTGTGCCTCGACCAAAAGTTCCTCCGTCACGAGGTAGAGGAGCGCAATCAGGCCGAAGGCGAGAAAGCCGCCGCGGATGGCCGCGGGCAGCGTGGCGACCGGGCCGCCGAGCAGCGCACCGAGCGGCAGCAGGACGACGAGGGCGGCGGTCAAGCCGACCACCCTGGCTTTCGAGGTTCCGCCCTCGCCGAGTTCGTTCGCGACGGTCAGGCCGAGGAACAGCACCTCGATGGTCAGGGCGACCGTAAGCAGGAAACCGGCCTTGGCGCCCGCTGCGAAGGCGATGCCGAGGACGAGCCCGTCCACCAAGATATCAATTCCGGTGACGGTCAGTAGACCGACTGGTCCTTTCACCCGACGCTCCAGAGTGCGGACCGCGAGCATGGCGGCAACACCGACGCCGCCGCCGACCAGGGTGGCCCAAGGCGATCCGGCATGCTTGAGGTCAGGCAGGATCTCGCCCGCCGCCGCGGCGAATACGACGCCTGCGGCGAAGTGCTGGATGGCGCTGACCAAGACGGGTCCCGGCCGCATGTTGACGGCGACCGCGGCGCCGAGGACGGCGGCGGCTGCCGGGATGAGGGTATAGAGCCAGGCTTGCATCGCAGGTTCAGACCACGCCGTCCGGGGCCAGGGCGCAGGCGGTCGTCTCGCTCGTCTCGACCTGCAACGTGACGTGGACGATCCCGAAGCGGCCCCTCAATTCGCGTGCGGCTCGTATAAGGAAAGCGTCGTCCGTGCCGTCCGGCCTTACGAGATGGCTCGTCAGGGCGACCTCGGTCGTGCTCATCGGCCAGACGTGATAGTCGTGGACGGCCGTGACGTCCTCCAAGCCCCGCAGATGCGCGCGCACGGCGTCAGGGTCGATGCCGGGGGGCACGGCGGCGAGCGACATCCGCACGCTGTCGCGCAGGAGTCCCCAAGTGCTCCATACGACCGCCGCGGCGATGAGTAGGCTGGTCACCGGATCGAGCCAACGCCAACCCGTCAGGGCGATAAGCAGGCCGGCGACGACGACGCCCGCCGAGACGGCGGCATCGGCGGCCATGTGCAGAAAGGCCCCCTTCACGTTGAGGTCGCCTTCGCGCCCCGATGCGAACAGCCAAGCGCTGATGCCGTTGATCAGGATGCCGATGCCCGCGACCACCATCACGGTGGTCCCGGCCACCGGTGCGGGCTCACCGAAGCGCCGGACGGCCTCCCAGGCGATGGCGCCCATGGCGACGAGGAGGATGACCGCGTTGAACAAGGCGGCCAGGATCGAGGAGCTCTTCATGCCGTAGGTGTAGCGCGGCTTAGGCGCCCGTTTCCCGAGAATGGCCGCGGCCCAGGCGACGGCGAGCCCGAGTACGTCCGAGAGGTTGTGGCCTGCGTCGGCGACGAGGGCGAGGGAATTGCTCAAGAACCCGTAGACCGCCTCGACGATCACGAAGGCGACGTTCAGACCGATGCCGACGGCGAAGGCCCTTCCGAAACCGAAGGATGCCTGAGCATTGCCGGAATGGCCGTGTTCGTGTCCACCTCCGTCACGGAGGGCACGGACGGAGCGATCTGCGTGTCCGGTCATTGGGAAATCCGCTCGGCTTCATGCCCTCGGCGGGGCGTCCGACATATGCGGCACGCCTAATTCCTCTAGCGACTGGAGGAGCAAGGGGTTTCGAACGTGGTGAGCGCATAAAATCCAATTCCGCGTGGCCGTAGGCATCAGTGAACCTCGTGCAGGCATTCACCGTGATCGGCCAGCACCTCGACGATGCGGCATTCCCGGACACTGCCCCGCGAGCATTGATCCAGCATCGCCTGGACCTCCACCCTCAACCCGGTGAGCCGCGCAATCCGGTCGTCGATGTCAGCGAGATGCCGGCGGGCGATTGCGTCTACCTCCCCGCACGGGCGTTCCGGCTGCTCGGCGAGATCGAGCAGCGCGCGGATGTCCTCGATCTCAAATCCGAGTTCACGCGCGTGCCGAATGAACCGAAGCCTGCGGACGTCGGCCGCGCCGTAGGTCCGCCGGTTGCCTTCCGTTCGGGACGCGCGCGGCAGGAGTCCGCGCTCCTCGTAGAATCGGATGGTCGGCACCTTCACGGCTGCCTGCCGCGACAATTCCCCGATTGCGATGGGCTTCAAGATATTTGCTCCTCTAGTCGCTAGAGGAAGTAGGGTCGCCTTAACCACAAGGAAGGCACCCGCCGTGACCGAAGCAGCGACCCTGGACAGGACCGACGTCCCGACGACCCGCCTGCGGGTGACCGGCATGGACTGCGCGTCCTGCGCGGCGAAGGTCGAGGCCGCCGTGCGCCGCCTGCCCGACATCGCGCAGGTGCAGGTCTCGGTGGCCGCCGAGACGCTCGCGGTGCGTCACGGACCCGGGACCGATGCGAGAATGATCGCTGACACCGTCCGCGGCCTCGGCTACGGGGCCGAGGACCCGGACGCCGTGGCGTTGGGGGATACCGCTGAGACACCTTGGTGGAGGGCGCCGAAAGCCCTGCTGGCGGCTTCCTGCGGCGCGGCCCTGGTGACAGCCTACGCGCTCGGGCACGTCGCGCCGATTACCGAGCGCTGGGCTTTCCTCGCGGCCATGGCGGTTGGGCTGGTGCCGGTTGCCCGACGAGCTATCTTGGCCGCCCGGCATGGGACGCCTTTCTCCATCGAGATGCTCATGACGATCGCCGCCGTCGGCGCGACCGTCATCGGGGCGACCGAGGAGGCGGCGACCGTCGTCTTCCTGTTCCTGATCGGCGAAGTTCTGGAGGGCGTCGCTGCCGGTCGAGCCCGGGCGAGCATCCGTGGGTTGACCGGTCTCGTCCCGGAGACGGCGCTGCTGGAACGCGACGGCACGACTGAATCTGTGCCCGCCGCGAGCCTCAAGGTCGGCGCCACCGTGCTGGTGCGGCCGGGTGACCGCGTCCCGGCGGACGGGACCATCCTCGACGGCGGGAGCGACGTCGACGAGGCGTCGGTCACCGGTGAGAGCGTGCCGAGGCGCAAGGAGCCTGGCGACGCAGTCTTCGCCGGGACGGTCAACGGCGACGGGGCGCTCCGCGTCCGGGTGACCGCGGCTGCCAAGGACAACACCATCGCCCGGGTGGTGCAGCTGGTGGAGGAAGCGCAGGAGGCGAAGGCGCCGACCGAGCGCCTGATCGACCGGTTCTCCAGGGTCTACACCCCCGCCGTCGTCGCGGTGGCCACCTTGGTGGCGGTGGTCCCGCCGCTTCTCACGGGCGGCGCGTGGGGGGATTGGGTCTACAAGGGGTTGGCGATCCTGCTGATCGGCTGCCCCTGCGCGCTCGTCATCTCGACGCCGGCGGCCATCGCGGCCGGCCTCTCGGCCGGGGCCCGGCGCGGGCTTCTCATCAAGGGCGGCGCCGTCCTGGAGCGGCTGGCCTCGGTGACGACGGTCGCCTTCGACAAGACGGGAACCCTGACGGAGGGCAAGCCCGTCGTGACGAACGTGGTGGCATTCGGGAGGTCCGAGCGGGACGTGCTGTCGCTGTCGGGCGCCCTTGAGGGTGGCTCCTCGCACCCGCTCGCCCGGGCCGTGCTGGCCAAGGCCGCCGAGGCCGGAGCGCCGGTGCCCCCGGCATTCGGGGCCCAGGCATTCGGCGGCAAGGGCATCGCCAGCAAGGTCGGGGGGCTCGACTTGTTCCTTGGCTCGCCGAGGGAAGCCGGCGCGCGCGTGCCGTTCACGCCCGATCAGGAGGAGCGGGTCTCCGGGCTCCAGGGCGAGGGTAAGACCGTGTCCGTGCTCCTCGCGAACGGGGCGGTAGCCGGGCTGCTCGCGATGCGAGACGAGCCCAGGTCCGACGCGAGGGAGGGGGTCGACCGCCTTGCGTCGCTCGGCGTCGGCGCGATCATGCTGACCGGCGACACCGCGCGGACGGCCTGGGCCGTGGCGGCCGCGCTCGGCATCGAGGTGTGGGCCGAGCTCCTGCCTGAGGACAAGCAGCGGATCGTGCGGGAGCGCCAAGCCACTGGCGCCGTGGTGGCCAAGGTCGGCGACGGCATCAACGACGCGCCGGCGCTCGCGGCCGCGGACGTCGGTATCGCGATGGGTGGGGGCGCCGACGTGGCGCTTGAGACGGCGGATGCGGCGGCCCTGCACGGACGCGTCGCAGACATCGCCCGGATGATCGAGCTTTCGCGCCGGACGCTGTTCAACATCAGGACGAACATCGCCCTGGCGCTCGGCTTGAAGGCAGTGTTCCTGGTCACGACGGTTCTAGGGGTCACCGGCCTATGGCCTGCCATCCTGGCGGATACCGGGGCAACCGTGCTGGTGACGGCAAACGCGCTGCGGCTCCTTGGAGAGGGAAGATCGAGCGCCTGAGGCCCTTCACGTTCCCACCATGGGAGGTCCCATCCGTGTGCGACGTCATCAACGGGAGAGCGTCACGCAAAGCTTCAAGGTCAAAAGGATGGGCTGCGGCGGCTTAAAACGGTCGAGTGACGGATGGCGTTCGGACAGTTCGTCGGAGCCATCCGCTTTCGTGCCCCCTTCCCATCGAGGAGGAAGGAGAGTGCAACCTCTAAGGACTGGAGGTTTGGCCGGGATATGAACATTTCAATCGGAGAGCTGTCGCGCCGCACGGGCGTGAAGGTGCCAACCATCCGCTACTACGAGGGAGCAGGCTTGATGCCGGCCCCGACCCGCACCGAGGGCAAGCAGCGTCGCTATTTGGAGACAGAGATATCCCGGCTCAATTTCATCCGTCATGCGCGCGAACTCGGATTCGAGATCCAGGCGATTCGCGAGTTGCTGGCTCTGTCCACCGAGCCGGACCGGTCCTGCGCGGAGGTGGACGGCATCGCCCGTCGACACATGGCCGAGGTCGAGCGTCGAATCGGGCAACTCGTGGCTTTGCGCGGAGAGTTGCGGCGCATGGTCGAGGCATGTGGCCACGGTCGGGTGGGGGAGTGTCGGGTGATCGAGACGCTGGCCGACCATCGACAGTGCGCGCATGAGCACGGCCGCATCTCCTGAATCCGGGACCTGCTCAGGAAAAGCCGGGCAAGCTTGCGCCGTGTCGGCCATGACGCAGCGCTGGTTTATCCGCCACGAAAGTTTCAGCTCGTGCTGCGGTCAAAGGTCTTTCGGATGAACACGTTGGGCCTGCCGACCCTCGCTGTTCTCGCCGTAGCCGTAAATAGGACCCGCACAGCACCTTATCGACCGTGCCGGCTGGCTTCGCGTCGCGGCGTTTAGCACCAACGATGGACCCGTATCGACCGCGAGCCTCAGCGTCGGCGTCGCGGTGTCCGCCACGCACAAACGGGGAGATCCTGATGGCTAGCGCGATGTCGATGGCGGTCGGGAAGTGCCCTTCGGTCAATTCCCGGTCCGAGACCGAGCGGGCCGACCGCGAGCGGCTCGAACTCACCGACGACCCCTGGCGAAGCGCCAAAATCTCGCTCGCATCTACGTCGAGCGCGGGCCCGAATACACGGAGGTAGCGGCCTCGCTGGTGTTCCTCGCCATTCTCGGCGCCCTCGGGGCGAAGGCGGGTGGTGCCGCAGTGCCGCGGGCGACGGTACAGTACAGGTGACGTTCCGGGGATCACTCGCCGTGGGCGTCACCGCAGGCATCGGGAGCCTCGTCGGCAAGGTCGTGTGACGAGGCTCGAAGGCAGGACGGGGTGAGCCTGGAACGCGCCGAGAACCGCCACCGGGGGATTTCGAGCCTCAATCCCCCTGCGACGCACGCCTGCCGCGGGCGGGGCGCGGCTTGGCGGAACCGCCCGAGGGACCCGGGTCGGAGACGATCCCGGCTTCCTGGACTCCCTGTCCGAAGGGAGCCGCCGGGACGCCCGCCTCCGTTCTCCGCCCGCTCACGATCACGCCGACGTATCCCTCGCCCGCGATGAAACGGGCGCCCGCGCCGCGAAGGGCCGCGACCAAGCGCTTCGCAAGCGCGACTCGGATCGCGATGAAGCCGTTCTCGTAGTCGTTGATCGACTTCTTCGAAACGCGCGCCAGCAGGTGAAGCTCCTGCTGGGTGAGACCGACCAGCAGGCGGGCGGCTTGGCATAGGTATCCTGGCACGGTCCGGTCCGGAGGGAAATCCGCAGCCGAGGCGAAGTCCACTCCCCGAGGCGCGTCGGGCGAGGCTTGAAAGATTTTTATAGCACAGGTATAATTGGGAACTTCAACAAGCACCGCCGACTGCCCGCCCCCGCCCGACTGATCGTCGAGCGGGAGGGCCGCTTTCCGCCTTTGGGGTTTCGCCATGATCATCGCGCTGTTCGGCGGCGATGGCCGTGCCGTTGGCACGCACGCCGCCTTCCTGATTGCCCGTGCCGCAGCCTCGGTCGGCACCGCCACGACGCTCCTGCGCGTCGTAGGCGCGCACGAATCCCGGCTGCCTCGACTCGACAGCGTGCCGGACACGCTGCGCGTTGTCGAGCTTTGCAGGGACGGTCCCTCCTTCGCAGAGGACTTCCCGCGGGAAGCGGCCGCCGATCCCGCGCGACGCCTCGTGGTGCTCGACCTGCCGCCAGGGTGGGCGGCGGACTGCCCGGTTGATCTCGGGGAATGTCCCAGGGTGATCGCCGTCGGACCGTCCGTCCTCGAACGCGCCATGGCCGTGTCCATGCTGCGCGCGACCGCGCATGCCGCCGTCCCTTGGCTGCTGGGGTGCGGTTTCCCCTCACTCGGAGCGTCCGACCGAACCGTGCGCGACACGGCGGCGGCCGCGGGCCTGGACGACACCTCGATCCGCGTGATCCCTCGCGGCCTGCCGGCTCCGCTGCGGGACGCCGCCGCCCCGGCCCATGGATCCCTGCTCGCGTCCCTGTCCGTTCGCGCTGCGCTTCGCGTGCTGAACGCGGTCGTACCCGGTGCGGTCCCGATGCCGGGGCATCCCGGCGACGTCATCGCTCCCGTCCTGGCCGGGATGGGCGAGGCGGACCGCCGCGACGCGCAGGACCGGCTCCGGGACCTTGCCGATGCCTTGGACGCCGCGGAGGACGGCGAATACCCGTCCGCGGAGGAGCTCGCCGCCGCCCCCGTCCTTGAGGAATGGGAGTTCGGGATGCGGCCGGTCGCGGCGCTCGTCGGTCGCGTCACGCACCATCCGGACTTTCCCCCAGGTCGCCGGGTCCGAACCTCGGAAGTCTACGTTTCCGACCGTCGTACCTGGGCGCGCACCTATTCCAGGCTCTACCGCCTGGGACGGCCCGCCGGTCCGCGTCCCTCCCTGCAGTAGCGCACCGTCTCCCTTTCCGTCGAGGCGGGTCGCCCCTCCCTCGCTCGAAAGGCGGAAGCCGGTCCCGCCCGTCGAGATGTGGGCGGGGGAGCCCTCGCCGCCTGTCCGGGCGGCCATGCGAGGATGTCAGGAGATGCCCGTGCACCCCCAAGGCGAACGTCGCTGGGCGCTGCCGGCGGCGGGCGGTTCGACGTCCCTCACCAGGTTGTGGCGGACGGTCGGGCCGGGCGCCCTCGCGCCCGATCTGGCCAAGCCGTTGCTGGCTGCGGCGACGGCTGCCCTCCAAGGGTCCGGTCCCTCCGTGGCCGCCTCGGAATGGGAAGACGCCCCGGCGGCGCTCCGCGACGCCCGGGCGGTCCTCGGACGATGCGGTCCGGCGCATCCCGACGTCGACGTGGTCGCCACCGCGGCGCTCGCGCTGGCGCTTCGCGGCGAAAAGGCTGCCGCGACGTTCCTCGCCGATGCGCTCGACCGTCTCGCCGCCGACGGGACGGGCGGACCGCACCATGCCCGGTTCGCCTATGCGTGGCGGTCCCGGGTGGAACTTAAGCCGGCGGGCGTCTCCGCCGGGAGCGACGACGGGGCGCCGGACCGGCTGCGGCTTCCGGGTGACGACACCGAGGGAGAACCGATGCGCCTATGGATCTTTTCGGACCTGCACATCGACATCGGGAGTCCATGGACCCCAGCCTCGATCCCCGGGGCCGATCTCGCGGTGGTCGCCGGCGACGTCGGCGAGGGCCTCGTCAAGTCAATCGCGTGGCTCGCCGCGACGGTCCGGCCGCATATGCCGGTCGCGTTCGTGGCCGGAAACCATGAATTCTACCGTCGATGCCTGCCGGACGAGTTGCAGGCGGGGCGCGCGGCCGCGATGGAGGCCGGAATTCACCTCCTGGAGAACGACACCGTCCGCTTCGGCGACGTCGTGGTCTCGGGATGCACCCTGTGGACGGATTACGAGCTCGACGGACCGGCGACGCGGGTCCCCGCCATGCGGGACGCACGCGTGGGCCTCAACGATCACCGCCTCATCGCCTGGAGCCGCAAGCCGGAGTGGCGGCGGTTCCGGCCGGAGGAGGCGCTCGCGCTGCACCTCGCGTCACGCCGCTTCCTCGAAACCGCGCTCCGGTCCGCCGCGGACGCGACGACGCGGGCGCACGTCGTGGTCACGCATCACGCTCCCGCGGCGGGGAGCGTCGCGCCGCGGTTCCTCGGCAAGCCGCTCAATGCCGCCTACGCGTCGCGGTTGGACGACCTGATCGAGGCCGGTCGGCCTTCGCTCTGGGTCCACGGGCACACCCATACGCCGTTCGACTACCGCCTCGGCGGGACCCGCGTGCTCTGCAACCCGCGAGGATATCCCGGCGAGAACCCGCGCTTCCAGCCCGGGCTGGTCGTCGAGGTCTGAGACCGCCCGGGGCGGCCGCCCCGCCCTGACTGCCTCCCGCAAGCCGAGAGCCGATGGAGACGCCCTTGCCGGACTTCGCCCGTGAGCCTCGTGCGCTAGGATGCCGGGGAGCACCTCCGCCGCATCCCATCCCGTTCCGCTCCCCGGGCTCGACCGGAACGGGATCGGCGGCCGCCGGGGGGCTACGATGACGCGGCATGTTCGCCCCCCTCGTCGTGTTCCGGGCGCCGAGGTCCCGGAGCCGTTGCCGCTTCCGTTTCGGCCCCGAGCGCGGATCGACCCGACGCCCGAGGTGCGGACGGCCTGTCCCGGACCGGCCTCCGTCGGGAGCCGAAGGGAGAACGCGAGGTTCTGGATCCTGTCCGACCTGCTCGTCGACCGCAATCCCGAGTTCCGGCTCCCCGATCCGCTTCCTGAGTTCGACGTCCTGCTGGTCGCGGGCGGAGTGGCCATCGGGCTGGACGTCGCGTTGAACTGGTTGGCGCGGGCCCTGGACGGCAGACAGGGGAACAGGCCCGTCCTGATGGTGGCGGGCAGCGCGGAGTTGTGGTCCGAGACGCCCATGGTGGAGGCGGTCGCCCGCGGCCGGGAGCTCGCCCGGGACCTCGGCATCCACCTGCTCGCCGACGACGCGGTACGCATCGGTCCCGAGGCCGGCGGCGGGACCGTGGTGGTCGGGGCGACCCTGTGGACCGACTGGTGCCTCGAAGGGAGCTTCGAGGGCCGCCTGGCCAGGGTCGCGGCCCGCCACAGCTGGGCGGATTGCCGGCGCGTCCTGCTTCGGCGGGGGCGCCCGTGGTCGCCGCTCGACGCCCTCGGGGCCCATGCAAGATCGCGGGGATACATCGAGGACGCCCTCACCAGCATCGTGTGTCAATCGCTGAACGTCGCGAGGGGACCCGGGACGCTCGTGCCCGGTGTTCGCCCCGGGGACCGCGCCGTCGTGCTCACCCACTTCGCGCCTTCACGCCGTTCGCTGCCCGACGCCTGGACGGGATGGCTCGGGGACGCCTGGCTGGCAGCCTCGCATGCCTCGGACCTGGAGGATGTCATGCACGCCTGGGGGGCGCCGACGCTCTGGGTCCACGGCCGGGCCGTCGCCCCGGCGGATTACCGCATTGGCCGGACCAGGGTGGTCGCCAACCCCTTGCGGCGTTGGGATGCGGCCGATGCCTTCGACTCAGCCTTGGTGGTCGAGGCCTGAGATGGGAACGTCGACCTACGGCCCAGGGCCGCCCGCACCAAGCTCCTCGGACAGGCCGACGGGCATCGGGAGCCGGGAAAGGTTGGGCGGGGACGGCGCCCTTCGCTGGCTTCCCGCCTCGGGCTGCCGCCGCCACGACTTTTCCCAGCCGCCAAAGACAGCAGTGGCTTGATCGTATTATATATCACAGGTATAATATAGGTATTCTCAAAAGTCGTGGCCAATTCGACAGCCGGGCCAATCGGTTTGGGGGCTGTGAAGCCGAGCCCGTCCGCCGCGCGGCGACCGCCTATTCGCCTATCGGGTCGTTCCGGCTCCCCGCGGGGGCACCGGCCGAGTTTTTCGAAAGCGTGACGGATTCGTTGACCGCCTTGGAACGGGCGGGGCTGCTGGAGGTGGATATGGCATCGGAGCCTGGCCGGGTGGTTTCGTGTTCGGTTTTGCGGCGTGCGATCCGAACCCCGCGGCGCGGCGTGCCGCCCAGGGTCGAAGCCGGCGTGGTGGCGGCTTGGCGGACGTACCCGCCTGGACGCCTCGACCGGGCGGAAGCAACGGCCCTCGCGCGGCTGCTGGCGACGACGTCGATACTCGGCGAAACGCGCTGGTCCGCGGCAAGGGACGGGGACGCGGCCGCGGCCACGGCGCTCGCCATCCGTCACGTCCGCACGTGCGGCGCGGCTTCGGTCGCGTCGGATCTCGTGATGGGCAATCTCCTGCTGATGGCCGAGCGCGGCGACGCGACCGCGCCGGCGGTCATCGCCTACGCCCTGCGCGCGCTGGCACGGCGCAGCGCCGACGAGCGCCGGCTCATGCGGCTCGCGGCGCGATGGGCGCGACCGAGGATGCGCAAGTCTCGCCGCCGCTGAACCATCGGCCCCCCACCATCGAAGTCCCGTGCGAAGCCGGAGGATGCCATGCCCGAACCGAACGAGGCGGCCTGCGCGATGGCGCGCGCCTTCGTCGAGGCGTTGCGGAAGGAAGCCGCGAGCCCGGATCCATCATGGTGCCTGGACGAAGCCGAGCTCGACGCGCTCGCGCTCGGCCGGCGGGAGGCATCACTCATGCCCCGGCTGGCCGCCGACGTCGTGGCCGCCGCGGTCATGCTGGGGCGCGCGTTCGCTCCGGCAGGACCTCCCGCGGCCGATGACGGCTTCCCCGTCCTACTGGTGCGCGTATCCTCTCCGGATTGGGTGGAGCCGATGCGGTGCGTCGTGGGACCCTGCCTCCTCGGACTGGGATGGAGGGTTCGGGATGGCGAGGGCGGGCGCGGGGCCTGGAACGACCGCAGCCGGCGGGAGGTCGTCGTGTTCGCGCGTGACGGGGCCTCGCGCGAGCATAGGCCCGACCGCGGCAACGAAACCGTCGGCGCGGCCGTGGTCGCCGGCGTCCCGCTCATCGGCGTCGCGTCGGATCCCGCCAGGACGCTGCCGCGCGACTTCCTGCGCGCCGTCGACCGGGAGGTTCTCGTCGCTCCGCTCGACGCCGAGGTGCTGAGCCTGGTGATCGAGGCGGTGACCGGCGAGGTTCCGCCCCTCGCCGCGCTCGGGGACTGCGTGGCGGTCCGGGCCGCCGCCGACCTTCGGCTCGGTATCCGCCCGGGTCGCGGGGCATCCGAGGCCCTGGAGCGCCTCGGGCGTTCGCGCCTGCGAGAGAGGCAGCGCACCGCGAACGCGCCCCGCCTTGAGGACTCGCTCGGTCTCGGAGCCGCCCGGGATTGGGGGCTCGGCCTGGTGGCGGACCTACGGTCGTGGCACGAGGGGATCATCCCGTTCGCCGCCTGTGAATCGGCCGCCCTCGTCAGCGGGCCGCCCGGCACGGGCAAAACACGGTTCGCGGCGGCCCTGGCCCGAAGCGCGAACCTACCGCTTCATCCGGGCTCCCTCGCGCAGTGGCAGGGCTCCCGTGACGGACATCTTGGCCATACCCTGGGCGCCATGCGGCAGTTCTTCGAGGAAGCGCGGCGGTCGCCTTGCGTGGTCCTGATCGACGAGCTCGATTCCTTTGGAGATAGGAATACTTTCTCAGAACATCATCGCGATTACTCCAGCCAGGTCGTCAACGCCCTCCTGGAACACCTCGACGGCGCCGTCGGCCGCGAAGGGGTCGTCGTCGTCGGCACGACCAACCATCCTTCGAGGATCGATCCTGCGATCTTGCGCTCGGGGCGGCTTGAACGGCACTTTCGGATCGAGCTTCCCGGTCTCGACGCGCTGACCGGCATGCTGGTCCAGTATCTCGGGACCGACGCCGATGACCTCGACCTTGCGCCGGTGGTCCCGCTGCTGCGGGGCATGACGGGTGCCGACGTCGAGGCGCTGGTGCGGCGGGCGCGTGGCAGCGCGCGACGGGCCGGCCGCACCCTCACGGTGGACGACATCCTGGCAGGCTCCTCGGATGGGACGCCGGCGCTCGGGGATGGGCTCCGGATGCGCTGCGCCGTCCACGAGGCCGGGCATGCGGTCGCGCTCCTGGCCAGCGGCGCGAGCGGACCGGTGACGCTAACCATCGCCCCGACCGGCGGCCTGACCGAGCATGCGCTCGTCGATGCCTACGGAGCCCTGACCGAGGGCGACTTCGAACGGTCCCTGGTGATGATCCTGTCGGGCCGCGCGGCCGAGGAGGTGCTCCTGGGCGACGTCTCCGCCGGCGCGGTCTCGGATCTCGCCGAGGCGACCCGATGCGCCGCGGCGATGGAGGCGTCGTGGGGGTTCTCGGCCGATTTCCCGCTGCTGTCCCTGGCCCCCGCCCAGGACATCGACCTGGCCCGGATGCCCTGGCTGATGCGCCCGGTCCTTGAGCGGCTCCGGCTGGCCTACGAGCGCGCGTGCGACCTCATGCGGACCGAGCGCCTCGCCCTCGAACGGATCGCGGAGGCCCTGTTCCGCACGGCCTACCTCGACGACGCGGCCATTCGGGCGTTGTTCTCGGGAAAGGCCGCCTCCCCCCGACGCCGCGCCGGTCCGGGCCGCGGTGCCCACCGCACGCACGACATCTGAAGTGGAGAGGCCATGACGTCCTTCGTACGCCGACCGATTGCATGCCGGGACCCGTCCGCGTCGCGCTCACCCGCCCGTCGCCCGCTCGCGGAACGGACGTTGTTCGACGCCGCCTCACCCGGGGCGGAGCCGCGCCCTGACACCATGCGACATCCCTTGCGCCGCCGCGACTTCGACAAGGGCAGCCCGGACACGTTGATGATGCTCGACATCGAGACCGTTCCGGACCCGATCCTAACGCCCGCGGATTGGCCGGCCGACCGGTTTCCAAAGGCCATGTGGCATCAGGTCGTCGCCATCTCGGTGATCGAGGCGGGGGTCGGTCGGGAGCCGGGCACGGGGGTCGAGACCTACGAGTTGCGGTCCTGCCGCAGCGGCGGCGAACCGGGATGGGACGAGGCACGTCTGCTGCGCGCCTTCTGGCGGCTTTTCGAGGGGGGACGCTACAGGCTCGTCACCTGGAACGGCAGGGCGTTCGACATGCCGGTGGTCCTCGCCCGCTCGTTGATGCACGGTCTCGCGGCCCCCGCATGGTTTCTTCGCGGAACGCGCTGGGCCAATTACGGGCAGCGCTACGCCCAGGACTGGCACCTCGACCTCATGGATGCGATCTCAGCCTTCGGGGCGGCCTCGCGTCTCACCCTGGAGGAGGCTGCGGCGGCGGTCGGCGCACCGGGCAAGATGGGCGAGCACGGGTCCTGCGTCGCCGAATTGGTCGCGCGCGACGAACTCGGTCGGGTGCGGGACTACTGCGAGACCGACGTGGCGAACCTCTACGTCATCTTCATGCGCTGGGCGCATCTGACGGGCAGGACGGATGCCGCGGGCCACGATGCAGCCGTGGAGGGATTCCTGCGCTACCTCGATGCGGAGGGGCCGGCCCGCCCGCACTTGGCGGCCTTCGCGCAGGAATGGCGACGGACTGGATCGCGCGCGCCGATGCATGTGGGTCGAACGACCGGGTCGGGTGCGGTGGTGGCTGGTCCGGACACCTGTCACGGAGCTCGACGGAGCTCGCTTGGGGCCTGAGGGCCGGGTCGCGGAGTAGCCAATCCTCGGGATGCCCCATGAGCGGGCGGCGGGACGCAGGTCCCGCGCCCGGATCCGCCGGTCCGGCGTGAGACCGCGATAAAACCGGGCGTTAGCCACGAGTGAGTCGAAGGCGTCGAAAGCCATCGGGGTAAATCGACCGTAATGGCTGGCGTGCGAAGGATCGGGCAACGGCCAGCAAGCCCAGGGGGGAACAGCCGATGACCCTGCCGCGCCTTTCGCGACCACTTGAATATAGCCGCGCTTGGGTGGCGCTCGGGGTCCTGGCACCTATCGGCGTGCTGATCGTGTCGGCGTCGATGCTCCTCGATCTTCGTCGCGATGCCTGGGACAAGGCCGAGCAGACCTCCAGGAACCTCATGCAGGTCATCGAACGCGACATCGCCCGCAACGTCGAGATCATCGACCTTTCGCTGCGGGCCGTCGTCGACAACCTGCGCGCGCCCGAGACCGCGGAAGCGAGCCCGAAGGCACGGCAGATGATCCTGTTCGACCGTGCCGCGAGCGCCAGGGACCTCGGCGTGATGCTGGTCCTGGACGGGAACGGCGACAGCAGCCTCGTGATCACTCAGAACCAGTACGCTGCCTGTGTCGCTGCTCGCTCAGACGTGATCACCGCGCAAACCCAGCTTCAGACAACCGAAGCCTTGAGCATTGCGGTCGAGCTCAGCCGGGCGACACTGACGACGAACAAATGAAGACTATGAGAAGTCGCCTCGCAGATGATGACGCAACTAGATCGCAAAATCGATATCAGACTGAGCCGAAACCGGATCTACCGTTGAGCATCCGGCCCCGACGACAAATAATAGTATAGCAGGCACACTCGACCGTGCTCAGTAACCGTAGTGGTAATCAAAGCTCGGAGCGTAACCACAACCGTAGTGGCCGTAGTATGGGCTGTGCGCCACGAGCCCATCGAGCGCCAAGCCACCGATCAATCCAGCTGCAACGGGGACCCCGTAGTAACCCCGCCTATGGCCGTAATGTCCGTGTCCTCTGCGGTAGCCGCGACCGCTATAGTAGCGGCGCCCATAGCCAAAACCACCATACCCATAAGTGCGACCGTGGCCGCCATAGTACCTGTGGCCTCCGCCATGGCCGCCATAAAACCCATGTCCTCCGCCATAGCCGCCATGATGGCCTTCAGCCTGGGCCGCACTCGGAATGGCCACGAGGCTGATGACGAGCGTGACCGTCAGAAGGCCGACACTCAGTGCCGTCTTCACCCTACCAAGACGAGCCATAACTATTTCTCCTTTGCGTTGCGCGTCCCTTCCCGAAGACTCGTTTGAGCGGGTCAAGGCCCTCTGCCTTGCCCAACGCCTGAACGCACGGGTGCGATCCGGCAGGCTCTGCTGAATGGTGTTTTCATCCCACCTCGCCCGCGCGCTTGGCAGGAGCGTTCCATCACATGACTTCGAAGAAAGCAAATAAGGTGAAGAGTTATACAGTAATAAAAATATATTTTATAGCCACAGCTAAGCTGTAAATTCCCCTTGTTTGTACGTCAGCTTCAGAAGCAACTGAATTGATCTGTGCTAGTCGGCCTAGACAATATCGTTGAAATGTAGACGAGGGGCGACCTGTAATGGCCACCCGTCGCTTATTCACAGCTCTTTTTATCTCAAGGCGTCAGTGACGTTCCCGCGGGGCATCGCCATGGTGTCCCTCTCGACGCTCTTCGTGGTGCTCTCTGCGAGGTTCATGATGGCCGCCCTCGCTACGCTCTTCGACAACGCGTCGTCCGTGGCTATCGCCTTCCACCCGAACCCCGCCCGGATTGACATCGATATGCTGAGCGAAGACTGCTGTTGGAGATACGGCAAAGGCCGCAGCGATCATTGCTCTTGCTGACTTTTTCATCACGACATCATTCTCCTGTGCTCGGATTTGGAAGAAAAAACATGGCTGTGCTTTGCTTCCGGATCGGATTTCGTTACGTCGGAGAATTATTCTGAGTAACGAACTATTTGCCGTCATCCGATGACTGAGTCCCGCCAACCTCGCCTAATGCTTGGGCTCAAGACAATCTTTGCGGGATCAAGCTTCTAGTTTGTGTCCCTAGTGGCCACCACCCCTGTGATGACCGCCGCCACCCGAGCGTCCGTGCCCACCGGAATAGCCATGTCGCCGACCGCCGCCGTGCCCACTGTACGATCTGCGATGTCCGCCGCCATAGCCGTGCCGACCGCCGCCACCGTGACCGCCGTAGCCGCCACCATGACCGCGGGAATGACCGTAGCCATGGCCTTGGGCGGCTGCCGGTTCGGGGATTGTTGCCAAGCCAAAGCCTAGTGCGAGCGCAGCAAAGCCAGCGATGAGTGAGGCTCTGAATTTAGACGTACGTGTCATGGAATAAACTCCGCAATTACGGGGATCGATTTCGTGTGGCGACCTTGGCAGGTTCAACGACCGCCGCCGAAGACGATGTGAACAGCGAGCGGCGGCGGGTGCGCATTTCCTACAGGCACGTAACGCTCGACGGGACGGAAAAGTCGAAGTCTCGTTCCAAAATGATCCGCAAACGGCCGTTTTCGGCGCAAAGCCGGCGACGAGCGAGGCAACCAGGAATTGCTGCGCTTAAATTGTCCCGCATCTCTGCTGCACAATCAGCGTACCCATAATACCAATCGGTACGGGTGAGGACTCGCGGGTTTACGCGGAAGCGGCGGATGTGATTCGATGTGGCAAGCTAGGAGGTTTGCCATGTCGAAGGCCGTGGATCTGCGCGAGGATTTCGATGCGGATACCCTGCGACGTCTGGCGCGGAAGAGCCGCGATGCCGGTCAGAGCCGGCGGCTTCTCGCGCTGGCCGCGATCTACGAGGGTGGGAGCCGGACGCAGGCCTCGCGGATCGGCGCGGTCGGCCTGCAGACGGTGCGCGACTGGGTGCTGGCCTTCAACGCGGCCGGGCCGGACGGCCTGATCGAGCGCAAGAAGCCCGGCCCGCGGTTCAAGCTCGACGCGGCCCAGCGGCAGGCGCTCGCGGTTGCCATCGAGGAAGGGCCGGACCTGCAACGGGACGGCGTGGTGCGCTGGCGGCTGAAGGACTTGGCGGCTTGGCTGTTCGCGCGCTTCGGCGTCAGCCTCGACGAGAGCAGTGTCGGACGGGAGGTGAAGCGGATGGGCTATGCCAAGCTGTCGGCCCGTCCGCGCCATCATCAGCAGGACCCGGCGGCGCTGACGGCGTTTAAAAAAACCTCCCCGCCCGCGTGAGCGCGATCCGCGCCCAACTGCCAGTCGACACGCCGCTCGAACTCTGGTGGCAGGACGTCCTTCGAGAGCCTCAGGATGAGAGCCCGCGTCGGTCAGAAGAACACGGTCCCGCGCCGGTGGGCGCGCAAGGGCAGCCGGCCCACGGCGCCCAAGGATCAGCGCACGGCGTCCGCCTACATCTTCGGGGCGATCTGTCCCGAGAAGGGCAAGGACGCCGGTCTCGTCCTGCCCCGCTGCGCCACACCGGCCATGAACGCGCATCTGGCCGAAATCAGCCGCGCCGTCGATCCCGGCGCGCACGCCGTCCAAATCCTCGACGGCGCCGGCTGGCACGTCGCCGCCGACCTCGTCGTCCCCGACAACTTCACCTTGCTGACGCTGCCGTCTCATGCGCCCGAACTCAACCCGGTCGAGAATGTCTGGCAGTTCCTGCGCGAGAACTGGCTCGGCGACCGGATCTTCGACTCCTACGAGGACATCCTCGATCAATGCTGCGAGGCTTGGAACAAGCTCGTCGCACAGCCTTGGATGATCATGTCGCTCGGACTGCGCGAATGGGCCTATCGGTTATGAACCATGCCGATTGGTATTAGCCGGCGCTTGGACCACGTGCGTTCTGAGGAGTTCTGGGATCGCGTGATGCACGAAGCCTACGAGATCCTGCCTGCGCAAGGCAGCATGTCGGTTGCGGACATCATGGTTCGGCTGCGAATGACGACGCTGAAGGGCGGCCGCTTGGTCAAGGAAGCGCTATCCGAGGGGATGCCGCGCAAGAAGATCGAGATCAGCGTCGAATACGAGCGATACTTCCAGAGGGTTGGCAAGGACGCCTATGCGCGCCTCCCAGGCTGGGACGGCGCGCTGGGCAAGCGGACGCGCGCCGGGTAGGGTTGGCGAAGTGTCCGGCGCCTCCCGAGAGCGCCGGCGGGCTAAACTCACCTGGACCTCAGGAAGGATTGGCGCAGCTTCGGCCCTGCGTCACCAAAGGTCCTCCTCGTCGAGACGCTGCAGGGCCGAAACATGCAGCCGCAAGCTGTCCGATAGCTCGCCTCGGACCAAGGCGAGGTCCCCGAGTTCGTCGAACGCGACGTCGAGCAGTTCGGGACCCATCACCTCGACGAAGGCTCCTTGGGTCTCCTCATCGTATTCGGTGGATTCGACGACGCGATCTGATACCGCCCTCAGCCTGCCCAACCGTTCCCTGGTCGGCGGAAGGCGCCGGCGTGTGGCCCTTCCGGTTGAGCTTGACGGAGCCTTATCCTGCTCAACGTCGCGCGGACTCGCGTGCCTCATCGTCTCACTCCCGTTGCTAGAGTGCGCTTCGTGTCTGGGGAACCGGAGTCGTAAATCGTCTGACACCGGTCGCGGCCATGTGCTCGCGGTCGGTGCGGTTGATCTGCAGGGCGGGGCAGCCTACCGCCCGGGGGACTTCGACGTCGCGATACCGTCCGACCACTGGCGCAGGGGCAGCCAAACCCTATCGGCACTTGGCGGCACCAGCGTCGTATTTATATCGCCAGTATATTCTACCGCCGATCCGCCTGCTTGACCATCACCCTCGCCGCGCCGGACCAGGATGGTCGTGTCGACCTGTGGATTGCGGGAACTTCGGTAAGGGGAATTCGGCAACGGCCCGGCAGCACCGACGACAGGCATAGGGTCAGTGCTCTCCGGGATGGCCCTGGGGGCCATCGGTTCCCACGTCATCTCGGTCAGCGGCTGTGCTTTTGCTCCTCAGGAGCAGGCCGATTGCTCCGAGCCTAGCCGCCCGGCAAACGTCGTGAATGCCCTTCACGGGCTGCTTGGTACGGACCGAAGCCGACGCCCTGGACACCTGCCCGTACCGACGGAGCATTCGCAACGGGGACTGGGACGACAAGGTCGGAGGTGGCGCTCGCGGATATCGCAAGTCAGGTGGCGGTTCCGCGGCGTCGTAACGCGCCATACCGCTTCCGCATCGACCTTTGAGGTTCATTGAGAACGGAAACGGTCTCTTGCAACTGGACAGGCTACCTTCGGCACCGCGTGCGGCCGCGATGCCCTTTCGTCCCGTCGGTCGCCGCACATGGCGACGAGTTCCGGATCGGCCTCCGGTATTGCAGTTGTATATACCTGCGGTATAATTAGAGACTTCACCCACGTTTCGTCGATGCGGCGCGGCCGTCCCAGAAGGGGCGGCCGACGCGCGTTTCTCGTACGCCAGCCGCCATGCGCGATCCAGGGGTAATTTCAATGGAACAGGGGGAGCGAACGATGTCGTTCGGCATCCAGAGGTTTCGGGGCGAATCGTCCAGTTCAGGACGGCCGCTCACGGTCTTAGACGCATTGTTCGAGGGCTTGGTGGGGATGGCCGCCGAACGGTCGGACGCCCAAAGGCTGGTCGCGCGCGGACAGAATAGGAAAGTTGCCGGTCGGGACTTGTACGCGGGCGACCTGGAATTAGATGTCGCCGTGACGCGAAATGCTCCGGCCAGGATGCGAAATTCACGTCGCGATGGTGCAGCGGAGACCCGGCCCCGTGGACGGGAGAGACGAAAATCACGGCCAAGCGCCCGAAGTCGCTTGTCGGCGGGAGCGAGCCGAAGCGTACGTGGCGTCGCGCGGCATGGATTCGAACGCCGGTCGCTACCGGGATGCCTGGAAGGATGACCGCTTGCGACCCGGCCAGGTGCGTCGAGGAGAACGTGACGGTCTCGGGCGGAGTCAAAGGAAAGCCATCCGGCGCACCGAGATGGACGTAAAGCGAACCCGCGCACGTCCCGGCTATCGCGTCCTCAGGCAAGCAATTCTCCCTTCTCTTCGCATGGAGCGGCGTTGCGATGGCCCACGGTGAACGGACGACCGACCTGATGCCTGGCGCCGTGGATCTGCGGCAGGTGGTCGATACGACGGCATTGTGCCCTCTGGACCGGTTGGCCCTTCGACGGAACCTGGATGTCGAACGCCGTGACGGCTTCGGCCCACCGGACAAGCTTGTGCCCGTGGGCCTCTACGCTCGCTACTCGTCTAATAAGCAGAAGGAGATGAGCATCGAGCGTCAGGTCAAGGTTGTAACCGCTTACATGAGGAAGCTTGGTTACGCGATTTACGTGCTGTATGACGACCCTGCTCGAAGTGCCCGATCAATGCGTGATCGTGAAAGCCTGCAGCGTTTGCTCGAAGACTGTCGGTCTGGCAAGATAAAAGTCATCATGGTTGAGGACTTTGACCGGTGGTCCCGCGAAACTTACGATGCGGTCGAAGTATGCGAGGAATTGAATGAGCTTGGCGTGGAATTTCATAGCGCCGGCGACTTCAAGGCACTGAACAAGAAGGAGGTCATCGAAGCGGCACTCAAGGCCGAGGCGGATCGGGACCGTCGCACCCTGATCATGGGCATGGGCAGGTTCCAGCACGCTGCCCAGGGCGGCGCCCATTCCGGTGCGTTCTTCGGATATCGGTACGGCGAAGAAAGGGGCTTCCTCGTGCGTCACCCCGAGGAAGAGAAGACCATATTTTCAATCTTTGAAATGGCAGCCGCGGGAATTTCCTACCGAAGCATCGGCCGGATCATGAAGGAACGCGGGGTTGCAGGACCGACGAAGGATTGCAGATGGACGAAATCGACCGTTGCGAACGTTTTGGGCCAGTTGGCCTATACGGGTAGATGGTACTATCCATTTACCTTGAATACGTTCGACCGCAAATCGGGGAAGGTCACCGTCCAGCGTCGGCATCCGAGCGAGATGACGCGCAACTACTTCGATCACCTTCGAATTGTGCCAGACGATCTGTTTTTCGCTGTCAACGAGAAGCGACGCCCCCGGGGGAAGCAGAAGTTCGAGCACAGCCACTTCTTGGCCGGAAAGGCGACGTGCGACTGCGCCGGGGTCGAAGGCCAGCGGTTCACCTTGGGTGGTCGACAGCTAACCTGCAACGTCTGGTCGGACGGGGGCTGCTGCCCGGCGAGGCGTCACTCCGTTATGCACGAGACCGTGGAGCGCGCCGTCCTCACCGCCGTTTGCGGCAAGCTGCGGTCCTTCGTCGGCGAGGAGGATTTCGCGGCTGCCGTCGACCGCTCGCTACGTGAGGCCTCCGCCGCCCGCCGCGCCGCCCGTGCGGATGTTGCGCGTAAGATTGCGGTCACCCGCGAACAGCTTCGCCGGGCGCTCGTCAAGGAGCTTGAATCGACCTATCCATCCGACCTGTTGTCCGAGGAGAGGAGCCGGCTGACGGGGGAGCTCGCAGACCTTCAGGCCCGTTCGGCGGGCCTCGCCGAACTGCCCGAGGTGGACGAAGCCGGTGAGAGGCTTCGAACACTTTCCGCCACGTTGGATCACCTTATCGAGCGGGTGCCATTCAGGGCCTTGACGGAGGCGGAGGCGAAGGTCTCCGCCGCCCTTGCCCGCCTCGTCCAGCGGGTGGTGGTCATACGGGATGGCCGGCCGGCGGGGACCTTGGGCCTGGCCATCCACCTGGACTTCTTGGCGTTCCTACAGGAGGACGGGAGCTGCGGCTCGCCCGGTGTTAGCTTGGACGTGATCCATGTCGATGTCGAGCAGCCGATGGGACGCCATGTCCGCCTTCGCGAAGACGCCCAGCGGCTTATGGCAACCGGAGGTTATCGGATCGACGACGCGCGTTGGGCCCTCGTCGCCAAGCACCTCCCGGACGTCACGGGCCACAGGAATGACTCGCGCCACATCCCGACGCGGGCTCTGGTCGACGCCCTCCTGCTCCGGCTCCGGACGGGCCTGCCTTTGCTGTCGGCGGCGTTCGGCGACGCGCTGGAGATGCGGCGTGCACTCTCGCGGTTCGTCTATGCCGCAGGGGACCAGATCCTGATTGACCTCCTTCGCGAGGCGGACCCTTCCTTCGTGGCCGGACTGGACCTCGGTCCGGTCGAGGCCGCGCGGGCGCGCTGGAAGGTTGGCGGTGATGATTGGCGCAAGCGCAGGGGGCCGGCCGCACGCTTCCACGCCCTGAATGGCCAGGATGCGCTCACCGACGAGCAATGGCTGGCCTCGAAGCCGCTGTTGCATTCGTCCATCGAGATCTCGTTCAAGGGCACCCCGGGCATTCCCGGCCGGCTGCTTCTGGAGGCGGTGATCCTGGCGCTGCGGACCGGCCTCTCATGGCGCAGGATGCCGGAGCGGTTCGGTGACGAACGGAACCTCACGAATTCCGTGCGCCGGCTGGTCCGCAGCGGAAGTTGGGACCGGTTGCTGGAGCTATGGGCGCTGCGCTTCCCTGAGCTTCTCGATGACTTGGATGTCGGGCGCTTGGCCAATATGCTCCGGGGTTCGGCGCAGTGGCAGGGCCCGTCACCCAGGCGCTCGCGCTACGCCAGGAACGGCGGCGTGGCCCCGGCCGTCCATCGAGCGCGCCGACGCAAGTCGCCTGCCGGGCGGAAGAGGGACGCGGCCTAGGCGCCGCCAGCCGTGTTCTTGGACGGCGAGCGTCAAGGGTCTGGACGTTGGGCGCAGGAACGAATGCAGAGAGTGCTCGATGGCGATCGGCCAACGCCCGTGCTGGTCGCGGCGTCCCGGGCGCTATCCTGCGTACGCCTCCGGGCGAAAGGGCACGCGGCCAGCCTTCAGCTCCTGTAGGCGACCAGGATCGTGCCGGCCGCTATCAGACCGACGCCCAACCAGTTGGGGACGGTCAGGCGTTCTCCGAGGAAGATGGTCGCGAAGACCGCCACCAGGACGACGCTCAACTTGTCGATGGGCGCCACGCGGGCGGCATCCCCGAGCTTCAGGGCGCGGAAGTAACAGAGCCACGATCCACCGGTGGCGAGCCCCGATAGGACAAGAAACAGGTATGTTCGTCCCGAAACTGAATCGAGTGGTTGCCATTGGCCCGTGCCGGCCAAAAGCGCGCCGAGGACGCACAGGATCACCACCGTACGGATGAAGGTGGCGAAGTCCGAGTTGATGTTCTCTATCCCGATCTTGGCAAAGATCGCCGTCAGCGCGGCAAATGCCGCCGAGAACAACGCCCAGAACTGCCAGGAGGCCAGCACGGCTTTCATGGGCATCTCCGAAAGTCGGAAACGAAAGGGGTCGTGACGAGCAGCCGCCGAACCGAGCAACATGCAACGCTGTTCGACGGTCTTATGCGGATGCCGATGATCCACGGCGCCGTAGCGCTGCCGCGCCCCGGCAAGATGGAGCGGGGCGAGGCTGCCGCCTCAGCATTCCGCCGGCGCCGGAAGGGAGGTCGTCCCGGTCTGCCCGCCCCTTCGGCATCGGTGAGGCCCTCACGCATCTGGGGTTGACGTGGGCCGGGAGCAGGAAGGAATCACGGGTTGCTCGCTTAAACCGGGCGGCGGGTCGGTCAGAGGCGGTCGAACACGGAACCCATCCTCGGGCTGAACAAGCGCTCGTAAGTGCGCATGAGGAAGGCGTCGGTCATGCCGGCCACGTGGTCGCAGATTACGCGCCGACCGTCAGGCGCCTTTTCGTACGCCTCGTAGGTCGACCGCGGCAGGAACGACTTCGGCTCCGAGGCGAGGGCCTCGAACACCGCGACGACCATACCCTGACCCTTGAATTCGAGGTGCTGGACCCCCGGGCTGCGAATGACGACCTCCCGGACCAGTTCCTTCAGCGCTTCCAGGAAGGTGTTCGCTCCGGCTTCGATGGCAGCCCGATATCGAACGAGGGGCTCGTCGAACTCCTCCCTGGTCTCGATCACGCAGTTCGTGATCAGGTGATGGACCATCCGGCCGATGCACCTCTTCCGGGTATCGCCGGCACCGAACAGCCGATCAAGGAATCCCTCATAGACGTTGTTGCCGAACTCCTCCGGGTATTTCTCCTTGAGACTGTTGAGGAAACTTGAGCTCTTCTCCTCGGTCACGTGCGCTTCGAAATCCACCTGCGTTACCAGGCCAAGGGCGAGGGCATCCTCCAGGTCATGGATGCCGAAGCCGATGTCGTCGGCGACGTCCATGATGCTGCAATCGAACGACTTGTGGAGGGGCTTGCGGTGCTTGCCCTCTTGATCGCGGGCCTCGGTGAAGGCGTTGCGGTCCTTTTCGCTGAGTGGGGCGAGGATCCAGTCGACGACGTCTTGCTCGCAATCCAGGTAGCACTTGGGCGGCTTGGAGGCCTCGCGGTCGATGATCCGGATCGACTCCGGGCCGACGTGGAGGGCGGGGCGGATGTCCGCGTTCATCGCGAGGCTGAAGGGCACGGGATACTTCAGAACCCCGAGCAGGGTGCGCCGCATCAGGTTCGCGCCGGCGGCCTTGGAGAACTTTTCCAGCCTGGACAGGATGCGCAGGGTCTGGCCGTTGCCCTCGAAACCGCCGGCACCGCGCATGCAGAAATTCAGGGCGACCTCGCCGCCGTGGCCGAACGGGGGGTGGCCGAGGTCGTGGGTCATGCCCACGGCCTGGATCATGCTGAGGTCCGGGATGTATTGCCGGGCGGAATGGTCGGCATAAACCTTCTCGAACCGCCGCGCGATCCCGCCGGCGATCTGCGCGACCTCAAGCGAATGGGTGAGCCTCGTCCGGTAGAAGTCGCTGTCGCCGAGGTTCAGGATTTGCGTCTTGCCCTGCAAACGCCGGAACGACGCGGAGTGGATGACCCGGCTGTAATCGGTGGCGGCCCCATCGCGGGCGTCGTCGGCCTGGGCCTGCCATGGTTCGCGGCGGTCGTACCAATCCATATGCAATCACTTTCGCGGCTAAACTCGATCCAGGCAGCCGGTACCTCTCGGCTGCGCTGGGTACCAACGGAAAGCGTCGATGCCGCCGCGGTTCCTTGCACACGGCGCCTCCGTCCTCTTAGGAGCCTTGGCAGTTGGATGTGCGGGTCTTCCACCGTCGGTGTTTCGAGCCGCGGGACAAGGGCCGCTACGCCCGTAAGGGAGGCTGACAGCGCAATCCGCAGGCCGGGACCGAGGCTCGCTCCACGGGGGAACGGTCCGTCTACCGCTGCACGAACCCGATGTCGGCGGCGACGCCCTTGAGGCGCTCGGGCTCGCGCTCCTTACGCTCGGAGTAGCGGTCGACGAGGTAGTCGGCCCGTCCACGCATCAGGAGAGTGAACTTCATCAGCTCCTCGCAGACGTCCACCACCCGGTCGTAGAGCGGCCCGGGCTTCATTCGGCCGGCGTCATCGAACTCCTTGTAGGCCATCGGCACCGACGACTGGTTCGGGATGGTGATCATCCGCATCCAGCGCCCCAGCACCCGCAGGCTGTTGACCGCATTGAAACTCTGCGATCCGCCCGAGACCTGCATCACCGCAAGCGTCCGCCCCTGCGTCGGGCGCACCGAGCCCTCGCTCAGCGGCAGCCAGTCGACCTGGGCCTTCATCACCCCGGTCATGTTGCCGTGCCGCTCCGGGCTGACCCAGACCTGCCCCTCCGACCAGATCGAGAGCTGCCGGAGTTCCTGCACCTTCGGATGTTCGACGGGCGCGTCGTCGGGCAGCGGTAGCCCGTCCGCGTGGAATATGCGGACCTCCCCGCCCATCGCCTCCAGCAGCCGTGCCGCCTCGTAGGCCAGGAACCGGCTGAAGGACCGATCCCGGAGCGACCCGTAGAGGACGAGGAATCGAGGCGCATGGTCGAGCGGCGTCGGCGGCGCCATCCGTTCCTCGGTCGGCACCTCGAAATGCGCCTCGGAGAGGTTCGGCACCCCGTCGGCGAACGGCTGCTGGGGCTTGTCCAAGGCGCTTAACTCCTCTATGTTTCAACGATAGTTGATATGTAGGTCATTCGATGGACGAACGGCAAGCCCTCGCCGCCTTCGCCGCCCTCGGCCAGGAGCATAGGCTCCGGGTCGTGCGCGCCCTGGTCACCGCCGGTCCGGGCGGCCTCGCCGCGGGCGTCCTCGCCGAGACGGTGAACGTCGCCGGCAACAACCTGTCCTTCCACCTGAAGGAGCTCTCGCACGCCGGGCTGATCACCTCCCGGCGCGAGGGCAAGTCGGTCATCTACAGCGCCGCCTACGCCGGCCTGTCCGACCTCGTCCAGTTCCTCATGCGTGACTGCTGCCAGGGCCACCCCGAGGTGTGCGCCCCGGCCGTCGCCGCGCTCGCCGCCTGCGACTGCACCACCGGGGACACCCTCCATGCCTGAGCCAGTCTACAACGTCCTGTTCCTCTGCACCGGCAACTCGGCCCGCTCGATCCTGGCCGAGGCCATGCTCAAAAAGGAGGGCGGCGGGCGCTTCCGCGCCTTCTCGGCCGGCAGCCGACCGAAGGGCGAGCCGCACTCGCTGGCGCTGCAGGTCCTGCGGGAAAGCGACTACCCGACGGAGGGCCTGCGCTCGAAGTCGTGGGACGAGTTCGCCGGTCCCGAAGTCCCCGTCATGGATTTCGTCTTCACCGTCTGTGACAACGCCGCCGGCGAGACGTGCCCGTACTGGCCGGGCCAGCCGGTGACGGCCCACTGGGGCATCGAGGACCCCGCCGCGGCGGAGGGCTCGGAGATGGAGCGCAAGCGCGCCTTCGTCACCGCCCAGCGCTACCTCAAGAATCGGATCGCGGCCTTCGTCGCCCTGCCGCTCGGCAGCCTCGACCAGGTCGCCCTGTCGTCGAAGGTCCGCGAGATCGGCCAGATGGCCGGCGCGACCTCGGCCCGCCCGGAGGTCGCGTGATGGACGTCGTCATCTACCACAACCCCGCCTGCGGCACGTCCCGCAACACCCTGGCGATGATCCGCAACGCCGGCATCGAGCCGCACGTGGTCGAGTACCTGAAGACGCCACCGAACCGGGCGCTCCTCAAGCAGATGCTCGCCCGCGCGGGCCTCTCGGTCCGGGATGTCCTGCGCGAGAAGGGCACGCCCTACGCCGAGCTCGGCCTCGCCGACCCGGCGCTGACCGACGAGCAACTCCTCGACGCGGTCGAGGCGCACCCCGTCCTGCTCAACCGCCCGCTGGTCGTCAGCCCCAAGGGTGTGCGCCTGTGCCGCCCATCCGAGGCGGTGCTGGACCTCCTCCCCGCCCAGCAGGGGGAGTTCGTGAAGGAGGACGGCGAGCGCGTGGTCGACGAGCGCGGCCGCCGCGTCGCCACCGCTTGAGGACACCATGAGCACCTTCGAACGCTACCTGACCCTCTGGGTCGCCCTCTGCATCGTGGCCGGCATCGCCCTCGGCCACGTCATGCCCGGCTTCTTCCACGCCGTCGGCGACGCTGAGGTCGCCAAGGTGAACCTGCCGGTCGCCGTCCTGATCTGGCTCATGGTCATCCCCATGCTGCTCAAGATCGACTTCGCCTCGCTGCGCCACGTCGGGCGGCACTGGCGCGGCATCGGCGTGACGCTGTTCATCAACTGGGCCGTGAAGCCCTTCTCGATGGCGGCGCTCGGTTGGCTGTTTATCGGCTACCTGTTCCGGCCCTACCTGCCTGCCGACCAGGTCGATAGCTACATTGCCGGGCTCATCATCCTGGCGGCGGCGCCGTGCACGGCGATGGTGTTCGTCTGGTCGAACCTGACCCGCGGCGAGCCGCACTTCACTTTGAGCCAGGTGGCGCTCAACGACACCATCATGGTGGTGGCCTTCGCGCCCCTCGTCGGCCTGCTGCTCGGCCTGTCGGCCATCACCGTGCCCTGGGGCACGCTGGTGCTGTCGGTGGTGCTCTACATCGTCGTTCCGGTGATCATCGCCCAGGTCGTGCGCCGCGCCCTCCTCGCCTCGGGCGGGCAGCCGGCGCTCGACCGGCTGCTCGCCAAGCTCGGGCCGGCCTCGCTCGTGGCGCTCCTCGCGACCCTGGTGCTGCTGTTCGGCTTCCAGGGCGAGCAGATCCTGGCGCAGCCCGCGGTGATAGCGCTCCTGGCGGTACCTATCCTCATCCAGGTCTACCTGAACTCGGGACTGGCCTACATCCTGAACCGCGCCGCGGGCGAGCAGCACTGCGTGGCCGGGCCCTCGGCACTGATTGGCGCCTCGAACTTCTTCGAGCTCGCGGTGGCGGCCGCGATCAGCCTGTTCGGCTTCAACTCGGGCGCGGCGCTGGCCACCGTGGTCGGCGTCCTCATCGAGGTCCCGGTCATGCTTTCCGTCGTATGGATCGTGAACCGCTCGCAGGGCTGGTACGAGCGTGGAGCGGCCGGCAAGGCAGCGGCGCTGAAGCCTGCCTCCCGTGAGGTCTGAGGTCCACAACCGCCTCGTCGTCATCTCGGCCCTGGGCGTGGTGGAGATCCTCGCCTGGGGCTCGTCCTTCTACTTGCCGGCGGTGCTCGCGGGGCCCATCGCCGCCGACACGGGTTGGCCGCTCGCCTGGGTGGTCGGGGGGCTGTCCGTCGGCCTGCTGGTCGCGGCAATCGCCTCGCCCCGGGTCGGGATCGCCATCCACCGGCACGGGGGTCGGCCGGTCCTTGTATCTGCGGCCTTGCTGCTAGCGGGTGGCCACTTGGTGATCGGCCTGGCACCGAACCTTCCGGTGTTCCTGTCCGGCTGGCTGGTCATTGGGCTCGGGATGGGCTGCGGCCTCTACGACCCGGCCTTCGCCACCCTCGGCCGGCTCTACGGCGACGAGGCGCGCCCGGCCATCACCACCCTGACCCTATGGGGTGGGTTCGCCAGCACCGTCTGCTGGCCGCTCTCGGCCCTTCTCGTCGAGCAGGTCGGCTGGCGCTCGACATGTCTTGCCTATGCCGGGCTGCACCTCTTCGTCACGCTTCCCCTGGTGCTCGGTCTGATCCCTGAGGCGCCTGCCTTGGCTAACGGCGGGGACGTAAAACACCTTGGCGAGGCGCCGCTCACCTCGCGGGAACGGCGCGCCTTCGCGCTGATGGCCGGCGTGCTGGTTTTCGGCGGCACCGTGATGACGTTGATCTCGGTCCACCTGATTACCTTGCTGCAGGCACGCGGCGTGGCCTTTGCCGCCGCCGTATCCTACGGCGCCCTGATCGGGCCGTCCCAGGTCGGAGCCCGCGTTGTCGAGATGGCCAATAAGGGGCGGCACCACCCGCTCTGGACGCTAAACGTGGCCATGGCCCTCGTGGCGTTCGGGCTGGCAATCCTGGCATTGGGCATTCCTGCGGTCGGCATCGCCTTGGTGCTCTACGGTGCCGGCAACGGGATCTACTCGATCGCGAGAGGCACGGTGCCGCTCGCCCTGTTCGGGTCGGAACGCTACCCGGTTCTGGCGGGGCGGCTCGCCCGGCCGAGCCTGATCGCCCAGGCTCTTGCTCCGTCGCTGGGGGCCACGGTCCTCACCTACGGCGGCCCCGATTTGGCCTATGCCCTTCTGGCGGTGCTCGCGCTCGCGAACGTCGGTTTGGCAGGCGCCTTGTGGGGCACACGACCGGAAGCGGTCGGCATCCCTGGCGAGGCCGAGGCGGTTTCGAAGAACAGGTGCTTCGCGTCAGCAGCCAAGCCGAAAGGCCGCCTTCGAAACGGCCCCCCTTCTTCGCTCTAGGTTGCTTCAGTGCAGAACAATGGTGCCCGGCACCGGAATACCGGGTTGAGCATCATAAGGTGGCCGGTTCGGCACCACATCCAGGCGGCAGTGGCCCGTCCACGTCGGCCTCTGGCGGCCGCGCAAAGCACCCGATGTCATTGATCTTTCAACAATTTGTGGCAGACATCTCTAAATTGGGCGACTGGTCTCCGCTGGCTCCCGAGCCTCCGCTTGGGAGCCAGCGGAGGCCGGTCGCCCAAATGTCTGCTCTCTGCGATATCTATCTGTACATGCGCGATTTTTTTGATTTTGGGTGGTTACGTGTCCTCAGGATCCTGTAGTAGATAACTGGCCTCCTACGCCCGGGCCCGGAAACCGAAACGAAGAACGGCATCTCGGCAGTTTCGTGCCATGCATGGCTGCCGCCGCCTTGTCGCTAGAGTGGTGTTCAAGTCTGCTAACCGCAGCAATCGGAGCACCGCGGCCGAGCGCTTACTGGAATTAGCCAGTGCGCAGCATCCGTGTGATCCCGAGCGCCCTCGTGGGCCATCGCCCCGCGGGCGCGACGCACGTCCATGCACACGACGTGGAACACCGCGACTTCGGTCATCCGCCCGCACGGCCGGCCCGCCAGCGCCCGTCTCCTGTCCGCAGCCGATCAGCGACAGGCCGAGGGCACCCAGCGACGCCGCCGCTCACGCGCGATATTGGCTTCGCTGATGATGCCGTCGTCCTCGTCGGCGACGCATGCGCAGGTCTCAAGCCAGCGAGGCGTCGATACGGGTCTAGCAGCGCATGAGCCGTGCCCATACGGTCGGTCGCGAGCGGAACCCGGCAGACCGGCCGGCCATCTCGGCAGCTTGCCACGATCCGCGGCTCGGGGAAGGCTGGCGATGGCCCGGTCACCTGATCCAAGTCGTGACCGATCCGCCCGAAACCGCTGCCCCCCCGGGCGACGTGACCTGTACGTCGGAGTCCTTCGATCAGCGTGGTCGATCCGGCGGAAGCGGAAACCGCTGCGGCACCTCCCGCGACCGTCGCTTATGGTCCAGGAGATCCAGGGCCCAATCCGGCCTCGGCGCGACGGATGCTTCGTACAATTCACGGTATGCTTCAGGTGTCAGCCAAGTGCCGACGGGATGACGTCCGGTCAGGCGCAGGAAGGCGCTCAGCGATAGGCAAACTGGCGGCGGCAGGCCGACGACGGTCTGGAGAGCGCAGCTTGAACTCTTGCTGCGCTGTCCCACGATACGCGTGTTGATGAGGCTCATGGCCCCGGCCCGGGCATCCGGGCCGACGAGTTCCTCGTCGAGCGGCGTGGGCGTGCCGGGCGTTTCAAGCGCCGAAAGCAACTCGCTCCAGGACTGCCACCCCCACGCCAGCGCGACGACCTGTCGAGCGGTCGCCTCGGCGATAGGCTGCCGGACATTGGCGAGTTGCGCGCGCAGGGCGTGCACCTTGCGGTTTGCGAAGAAGATCGAGGACGGGCGGAACATCGCGGACCATGGGACTGCGTACGGTGAGCCAATGGATTCAGCTCGCTACGGAGCGGTCAAGGCAAGGCCGCGTCCGAAGCTGCTTCGGGTCGCCCCGGCCAGGACGAGGTCCGGCTGGAAAGGCGCCTTGCCCCTTCACCGCCGCCGCCCAGGCGGCGACCTGGTCCGCGACCTGGGCGCCTGTTCCGTCGCCGAGCGCGGGAGCGGTCGGGTACGTTGTCGCCTTCCCCACGTCGGCGGCCGACCCACGTCCACCAGGATCTCTGCAATCCGCCGTGGCCATCCCTCCGCCGTGACGCGAAACTCCCTGTGGATAAATCGCGTCGCCTCTAACCCCGCTTAGATATCCATGTGGACGTGTAACCGTCGGAGGTTAGTGTGGCGCAACGGAGGTGCGGCACCATGGGCGACTCGGATTGGGCGGCGGAGCGGGCTGAGGAATACTGGCGGCTCCACGCGGAACCCGTGCTCAAGCGCGTCGTCATCGACGCCTTCCTGTCCGGAACGGCGGCCGTGCCCCCTGCCTTGGCGAACTGGCTGGCATCGGCGCCCATCGGGCGCGGTGCCGAGGCTGTCACGCCGCCTCCATCCCCGGAGCCTGCGCAGCAGGTGCCGCCAAGCGCCAAGGAGGTCGCGGCACCGCAAGCCGGTCCTCGGCCCAAGAGGTCCCCCCGCCCGCTCAAGGGGGTGAGCGCCGCTGCGTACGACCTCGTCAAGCGCGCAGGCAAGCCCCTGACATCCCGGGAGCTGCTCGGACAGCTGAGGGACTGGGACGGGGGCGAGCGGACCGAGGCGCGCGACAATTCCCTCCTGGCCGCGATGCGGCGGCTTCGCAAGGCCGGTTGGGTCGACTTCGACGGGACGCATTACAGCCCGTCGGCGAAGAGGCCCCGCAGCAAAGGCAGGTCCGGTCCCGCCGGGCCGGGTCGGGTCTGATCGCCCGCCCATGGCAAGGCGAATCCATCGCCTCGCAGATCGGCTCCCTGCGCAGGAAGGCAGGGCGCTGGCGGAGATCGAGACCCGGCAAGCCCGCGGCCTACCGCCCGTTCGACCATCCAACGCAAACATGGACTCGGAGCGCACATGACCACCTCGTTCGGCGACGCGCGTCGCCTGCACGTCCTGTCTCTCGTCGCCCTGCTCTCGGTCGTGACGCCGCCGCGCAGCCGGGCCGCCGACGGAACCATGAGCGAGCACGAGATCGCTCCCGGCATGGTCATCCGCGGCCTGGTCACCGCGGCGGGCGCGCGGGCCTTTCGCCTGATCGTGCGGGGAACGCTCGTTGCCTCCTTGACCGCGAGGGATGGGGCGCCGCCGACCGGGTACTGCCTCGTTGGAGAGTGGTTGTCCGTGCTGGAGGCACTGGCTGCGCCATGGCGCGCGTTCGCCGGCGAGACCTCGCCGCGGAACTTCGTACCGCCGCGCCGGTCGCATTCCGAGCGCTCACCCTTCGTCGCACGGTTCCCGGCGCGCCAAGCCCGCCTCACGGGCCCGAAGCTCGTTCGGTTCCTCGCCGAGTGCACCGCTTCCCTAGGAGCGAAGGACTCGATGCGCGGCGATGAAATCGCCCTCGTCGTCGGCACGCCGGAGACCCGAGTTCGGATCGCGTGCAGCGGTGCCGAACTTCACGTCCTGGTCCATCGAGAGCGGCGCTTGGTCATGGCCGGCACCCTGTCGCGCCTCGACCTGAGTCGGCCCGGGCGCACGCGCTGCTGCATCGGTCGCCAGTGGCTGCCCGAGTTGTTGGATTGGTTCTGGGCCGTATCCGACGATGTCGATCCTGCAGACCTCGTTCGGTTCTGCCAGGGTGCCGCCTCGGATCGGCCCTAGCCGGCGTCGGCCGATGGCGCCGACGCCCGGATGCAGGGCCGGCCCTCGCCAAGCTTAAGCTCTCGCCTCTCGGGCCGTGACGTGTGCCAGGAAGGAGCGCAGCGTGGGTGTACGGCGGTCCTTGTGCGTTCGAGGCGCATACCGCCAACGAAAAAGCCCCGCCTGAGCGGAGCTTTCGTTTGAGGGGAATACCCGCGGGCAAACCCCGACCTCCGATGGCGAGCATCTTCGGTCAGCTGAAAAGACGGTGTGACCCGCCTCCAGCGAGTGAGAGGGATATCGCATATCCGCCTCGCCGGGTCAATGATCGAGGCCCAGCACGGTTCCGAGGAGCGCTCGGATGCCGGCGAGCTCGGCGGGCGAGATGGACGGCAGCGCCGGGCGGCGGTTCACGTTGACCTGCCACAGCCGGACCAGGGAAACGGTATAGATGTAGTCGCAGACGGCCCAAACCGGGTCGGTCTGGTGGAAGAAGGGATACGTGCCCGGCTCGAACCGGAAATGATGGGTGTTGTTCTCCCGGGGCGGGCTCTTGCTCACCGGCACCACCGTGCAGCGCCCGGCGGCGCCGGCCGAGCGCGAGGACACGACGATCGCCCGCCGTTCCTTCTGCATCTCCGGCTTCACGAGGTAGGTGAAATCGCACATCACGACCCGGCCGGGGCTCGGAGCGTGCGGAACCGGCCGCCTGACCTCGGCCGTGCGGCGCGTGACGACCGAACCTTCCAGCGTCGTCAGGAACGCGTCCGCCTTCGCGGCGGCGATGCCGCCGCGAACCAGCGCCGTCTTCAGCTTGGTCCGCTCGTACTGCGCGGTGGCCTTCTCCGACAGGAAGCAGTGGCGCAACGCGCTGGCCACCGCCTCCGCGGCCTCTTCGGCGAAGCCTCCCTCGCACAGCCGGTCGAGGCAAGCCTCGCCGTCGAAGCGGGTATCGGGATGCCGGGAAATCTCCATCAATCCGCCGACGGCGAGCGCCTCGCCCTGGGCGAAGCCGAGATCCGTCATGGCCTTGAACATGCGAAAGGCGTGGGGCACCCCGAGACAAATGCTCCTGCCGATGGGAAGGCGATGGCGTAGCCCGGGCGACGTCGCGTCGGGCAGGCCGAGGGCGAGCCGATCCGTTCGAAGTCGGCAAACACCTCGGCCGACGCCGTATCCGCACGCCGGACCATTGTCATCCCACGCCGAAGGGGCCGAGCGCCGCCGGCGCCCGGGCGCCGCGATCATGCCGGGGCCTACCCGCCGTGGATGCATTCGTTTGAGCGACCAGGCCCGGGGGGGGCGGCACCCGCGCTCGTCATCGAGGCGCCGGGTCCCGCCGCCCGGGCGCGCCGCCTCGGCCTGGTCCCGGGGCACGTTCCATCCGGCGCCGAGAACGACGGTTCCCGACCTTGCCGCACCGCCCGGCGCGGCTATTCGTTTTCATTCAAGAGCGCCACCGCGGCCTCCAGGAGCGCTCGGAACGCGACCGACTGCCGTGCAGCCGCCTCCACGCGCAGCGTCAGGTTCGAGAAAGCCGCGGGATCCTCCGACGGGTGCGCACCGATGAACCGAACCGCGGCGAGATGCAGCGCGGGTCTAGGCTTATGTTGCCCTGCCAATAGCTTCGATATGGTCGCCTGGCTCGCGCCGAGGATCTTGGCAAGGGCAGCCTGCGTAAGCCCGCGCTCTCGACGCACGCGACCGAGGGCAATCGCCAGCGCATGCGCATCCCCGCCGTCAGCCGCCCGCTTGCTTCCGCTCATGAAGTCAATAAAATCGAATGATAACGAATAATCAAGGCGCGCAGGATGCAGGCTCAGACGTCCGGGAGGACGCGGTCGGTCGCGACGATTCCCGCGGACCCGGAGGCCGAATTGATGCCGGGGGTGCGGTGGGGGCGCCCGGAATGGGTGCCGAGTGCCGCGTTCTGGGCTTTCATGGTCGGTCGGGCCAGCGAGCCGGTCGACGGGTTCGTGGGGCGGGAGGTCAGCCTGGCCCACGAGATCGGCTTCTGTCTGCTCGGGGGCTACGGCATCACGGCCGAGGTCAACCACGCGGTCCATCGCGCGCTCGCCGCGGATGGGATCTTCGAGCCGGGCCGTCGTCCCGGGGCCGATGAGATCGAGGCCCTCCTGCGCAGGCCGGTCCGCATCGGCGAAAGGTCGGTGCGCTACCGCTTCCCGAAGCAGAGGGCGGGCAGGCTCGCCGACGCGCTGACGCTCATCGAGACCGATCCTCCGCCGTCGAGCGACGCCCTGGCCTTCCGACGCCACCTGATGCGCCTGCCCGGCGTCGGTCCGAAGACCGCCTCGTGGGTCACCCGGAACTGGCTGGGCTCGGACGAGGTCGCCATCCTCGACATTCACATCATCCGTGCAGGCCTCCTGATCGGCCTGTTCGAGCGGCCGATCCGCCTCCCGCGGGACTACGAGGCGCTCGAACGGCGCTTCCTGCAGTTCTGCGTGGCCCTGGACGCGAAGCCGTCGCTGGTCGATGCCGTCATGTGGCGGGCGATGCGCAACATCGGCCGGGGACCGGTTTGACCGGCGACGGCGGAGGCCGATAAGAAATCAGGTCTCCTTCACCAGTGGCCGGGCAAGCGGGATGTCGGGGGGCAGCAAGAAAAGTTCGGGCCGTCGCCTGGTCGCGCCGGCCGGTGCAGGGCCGGGCGCGCCGAGCTCGACCGCCGGATCGGAGGGCGGGAATGCGCCGACGGGCTCGCCCTGCGACCTCAGTTACGACGTCGAACTGACCGGGGTCCGGGCCGACGTCGTCGCCGTCGTGCGCATCGGCGACGTCCTGGACGTCGCGCTGCACAGGGCGGGTGCGTTCGAGACCGCCGTGTGCCGTACCCGCCCCGCCGGGCAGGTGGTCGGCACGCTGGCGAACGTCGAAGGCCTCGACGAACTTCTCGGTTGCCTGCGCACCCACCACCGCTACGCGGCGACCGTGACGCAGGTCGGCCGCCTCCTCTGTCGCGTCGCCATCGCACCGGTGCTGGGTTGATCGTCGCCGGAGGGTCCTACCTGGAGATCTGCGAGATCCCGCGCTGGCGCCGGCTGTTCGGTTCGGGCGGCCGTGCCGCCGCGGCGGTCGGGCAGCTCTCGCCGGGCAGCAGCCTTCACACCTATGCCTTCGCAGGCTGGGCCCGCGACGTCGAGAGCTCGATGCACGCCTGCGGGGTGACGGCGACGGTAATGCCCATCGCCGAGGAGATCAGCTTCGGCTACTTCCATGCCCTGTCGCCGGCCACGCTGCGGCCCGGCGTGCCGACGCGACACCCGGCCCTCTCGGTCGACGGGCGGGTCGTGCTGCGTTTCGGCTTCGTGGAGGGCGACGCGGTCGTGTCCGCGGAGCGGGCGGTCCACGACCCGCAGGGCGACGACGTTGTCCCGTTCCGCGCCAACGGGTCCCGGGCCGAGGCCCTGGCCGTAGTCCTGAACGAGGGGGAGGCGGAGGGGGCGACGGGCGAGGAGGGGCCGGCCGCAGGCGAGGCCGTTCTCGCCCTGCACGCGGCCGACGTGGTCGTGGTCAAGCGTGGCTGCTCGGGCGCGACCGTCCACCGGCCTGGTCGCGACCCCGTCGCGGTGCCCGCTTATCGATCCGCCCGCGTGTTCAAGATCGGCTCGGGCGACGTCTTCAGCGCCGCCTTCGCGCATCACTGGGGCGAGCGCGGCCTCGACGCCGCGGCGGCGGCCGACCTGGCGTCGCGCGCGGTCCACCATTTCGTCGACACGCGCTCGCTGCCGCTGCCCGCGGCCGCCGACCTCGCCGACCAGGCGCTCGCACCCGTGGGCGGGGAGCCCGGCCGCGTCTACCTCGCGGCCCCGTTCTTCCACATCGCCCAACGCTGGCTCGTCGAGGAGGCACGGGACCGGCTGCACGCCCTCGGCGCGTCTGTCTTCTCGCCGTTGCACGACGTGGGCACGGGGGGCGGCGCCGTCGCCCTCGCCACCGCCGACCTCGCGGGGCTCGACGGCTGCCAAGCCGTGCTCGCCCTGCTCGACGGGGCGGACCCGGGCTCGATCTTCGAGGTTGGACATGCGCGGGCGCGCGGCATCCCAGTGGTCGTGCTGGCCGAACGCCTCGACGAGCATCACCTGACCATGCTGGCCGGCACCGGCTGCGAGGTCGTCGACGATTTCGCCTCCGCCCTCTATCGGGTCGTGTGGGCCTCGCTGCGATGAGGGTTCTGCTGTTTTCCGGCGGCCTCGATTCGACCGCCCTCGCTTGGTGGCAGAGGCCGGACGCCTGCCTGTTCGTCGATTACGGCCAGCGGCCGGCGGCGGGCGAAAGGGCGGCTGCGACGTCCATCGCGGCCGAGTTCGGGCTGCGGCTCGAAACGCTTCAGGTCGACCTGTCCGGGCTTGGCCTCGGGCCCCTGGCCGGCGGGGAGCCCGCCGCGCTCGCGCGTGCCCCCGAATGGTGGCCCTACCGCAACCAGATCCTGGTCACCCTCGCAGGCATGCGCTTCGTCGCGGAAGGCCTGTCGGAGATCCTCATCGGAACGGTGGCGACCGATGTCCACGCCGACGGACGCGCCCCATTCCTGCGGACGCTCGACCGACTGATGCGGCTCCAGGAGGGTGGGGTGCGCGTCGTGGCGCCCGCACGGCACCTGAGCGGGCCGGCCCTTCTCGCGGCGTCCGGCCTTCCCGCCTCGGCGCTCGGTGCGACATTCTCCTGTCACGTCATGGAATATGCCTGCGGGCAGTGCCGCGGATGCGAGAAGCATCGCGAGACCTTGCGGTCGTTCGGCCTGCGGTCCGACGTGAAGGCATCCCGCGCGGCCCCGGACCGACCGGACGCGGCGCGGGCGGAGGGTTGACGAATGGGCGGAGGGCTCCCACCCAAACGCCGCCGCATGCCGTACGGCATGGGACAGGTCCGGACAGGGTCCGACGAGTGCGACCTGACCTTCACGGTCGACCTGATCGGTGTCCGCCGCGACGCCACGCGCGGCCTGCAGGCCGGAGACGTGTTGGAGGTGGACCTCGTGGCCGGCGCGGGCGCCAGCACCGCAGTCTGCCGCACCGCCGACGGGGCGACCGTCGGCGCCCTCGCCGCGTTCCGCGGCCTCGTGAGCCTGCTCGGCTGCCTCGACCAGGGGGTGCGGTTCGAGGCCCTCATCGAGGATGTCGGCGCGACGCGCTGCACCGTTACGGTCACGAGGGCCGAGGCGTGAACGTCGTCGGCGGCACATATTTCGAGAGCTGCGCGTTCCCCGCCTGGGCCGGCCTGTTCGGTTCGGGCGCGCGCGCCGCCATGGCGGTGAGCGCGCTGTCCCCGGGCACCCGCCTGAGCACGTATGCTTACGCCGAGTCGGCCGGCGACCTCCGGGCGACCATGGCCGCCTTCGAGGTCGAGACGGACATCGTCGCCATCGGGGAGCGGCTCGAATTCGAGTATTGGCATCCCCTTCGCAAGAGCTGGGTTCCCGAGGCCGGCCGGCGCTACGCCGACCTGGCCGTCACCGGCGACGTCGTGCTCGGGTTCGGCATGCTGGAGGGCACGGCCCGGCTCACGGCCGGCCGGGCGGTCTACGACCCGCGCTCCGCCGACCCCGCGTCCTCCTTCGTGCGTTCCGGCTCGCGGGCGACGGAGCAACTCGCCTACGTGGTGCAGGATGCCGACTTGGTCCGGCTCGGGCCGCTCCCGGACCCGCGCGACGCCGCGACCGGCGTCATGGCCCGCGAGGGCGCCACGCTCGTCGTGTCGCGCCACGCATTCGGCGGTGCCACGGTGTACCGGGGCGACGCCCCCGGCATCCCGGTGCCGGCGTACGCCGCCCGCCGCTGGTTCAGGATCGGGGCCGGCGACGTCTTCTGCGCGGCCTTCGCGCATTATTGGGGCGAGCGTGGCTTCGACGCCGTGGGGGCGGCCGACCTCGCGTCCCGCTGCGTGGCGTGGTTCAACGACGGGGCTCGGTTGCCGCTGCCTCCGCCGGACGAGCTCGAAGGGATGGAGGCGGTGCCCGGGCGCCCCGCGTCGGGTTGCCGGGTCTACCTGTCCGGACCGCGCCGGACCATGGCCCAAAGATGGCTCTTCGACGAGGCGGCCGCTTACCTCGACGCGCTCGGGTTCAGGACGGAGACGGCGTTTGCGGACGACGGCCCCCGCTCACCCACGCGAGCGAATTGGCCGCCCCGGCCTCGCGTGCCCCATTCAGCCCTCCTAGCCCTGGGCGACGTCGCCGACCTCGGGACGAACCTTCACGTCGGCTACGCGCAAGCCAACGGCATGCCGGTGGTGCTGCTCGCCGAGACGGCCTCCGGCGGGGATTTGACGATGTTCTCGGGAAGCGGCTGCGAGGTGACGCACGATCTCGCCACGGCGCTCTACCGGACGTGTGTGGCATGCCTGCGGTGATCGGCGGCCGGGAGGGCACCCGTTGAGGCCGCCACGGTTTCCACCCGCTCCGGCGCGCCTGCGGGCGCCTGATCGCACGCCGTCCCCGTCCGGACCATCGGGGTCCGGCGATGGAGAGGGCGGGCCGGCGCAGGAGCGCTGGCAGGCGTTCCACGCCTTCCTGGCGGCACGCATGAACTCACGATGGGTGTTCCGCGGCTGCGCGTCGAAGGCCTTCGAGTGCAAGCCCAGCGCCGGCCGGGGCGCCGAGTTCGACCCGCGCCACGAACGGCAACTGTTCCAGGATTTCAAGCGCGAGGCCAGGCTGCACGTCGCGATGCCCGGGGCGACGGATTGGGACTGGCTGGCGCTGGGTCAGCATTACGGTCTCCCGACCCGCTTGCTCGACTGGACGACCAATCCGCTCATCGCCTGCTTCTTCGCCGTTGCCAGCCAGCCCGCGAACGAGGACGCCATCGTGTACGCGCATCCGCTCGGCGGCAGTTCCATGATCGACCCCGAGCGGGGTCCCGGCCCCTTCGAGATCGCCGAGGTCGGCTTCCTGCTGCCCTCCGCCCTGGCGCCCCGCATCGCGAGCCAGAAGGGCCTGTTCTCGGCCCACCCCGATCCGGCCTCGGCGTGGACGCCGCCCGGCATGGCGGAGAACAGCTTCGAGATCCCGCGGGACACCCGCGCGGTCTTCCAGCGCAACCTGTTCCAGCTCGGCGTGGATGCGGCCCACATCTGGGCCAGCCTCGAAGGCGTCTGCCTCTCGCTGACGTGGCAGTACCGCCTCCGAATCGGGCTCGGCGCGGCCTTGTAGCCCCCGCCGCTCGGAATCCCTGGATCATCCGGTCCGGACGACGGCGGTCCCGCCAAGCCGGTGCAGGCTTCGATATTCACCGGCCGGCGCGCCCTCTACCAACGCGCACGGCGTGGGTCAGGCACAGCAAGGGTTGCCCCCGTAGCTGCGCGGGGGTGGTGTGGATATCCTGTCGAAAACCGGACCACGCCTGGGATTTAGCGAAACGGAAGCGTGGGAGGAATTGGGATTTATCCGGGAGCTGCCACTCCCCAAGTCCTTGATGCCACACACCAATTTTCAAGCGAAAGTCGGTGGTGGAGCTGAGGGGATTCGAACCCCTGACCTCCGCAGTGCGATTGCGGCGCTCTCCCATCTGAGCTACAGCCCCGTCGAGGCGAGGGCCTTGTAGGCTTGTCCGCTTCGAGCTGTCAATTCCGGAATTTTCCCGCCCGCGCCCCGCGCATCCCGCGCCGGCGCGCGTTTGGGGCGACGAGGACCGATACCCCCCGCATGAACGCCCTGCTCTGGCTCATCACCACCATCATCCAGCTCTACATCTACGTCCTCGTCGCGAGCGCCGTGCTGAGCTGGCTCGTGGCCTTCAACGTGGTCAACGTGCGCAACCCGATCGTCTCGCAGATCGGCGAATTCCTCTACCGCGTCACCGAGCCGGCGCTGCGGCCGATCCGCAACCTGCTGCCCAATCTCGGGGGCGTCGACATCTCGCCGATCATCCTGATCCTGCTGCTGCTGTTCGTGCAGAAGCTCATCACCGACCTCTACATCCAGCTCGCCTTCTGACCCCGTTCCCGGCGCGACGTCTCCCCCGCGCACAGCGCGGCATTGCGCGGGCGCCGGGCTGGTTGCTAAGGCGGTCGGGCGTCGGCTCGGCCGAAAAGCCGATGCAATGTCAGAAGTTTAGGGCCTCGTTCTGAATATCGTATTCAAGGCGGGGCCCCGCTCGGCCAGCAAGAGCCGCACAGGGAGCGACGCGCGCGCCATGAAGACCAATCCCGGCCGCTTCTTCGAGGATTTCCGCCTCGGGGAGACCATCCGCCACGCCACGCCCCGCACCGTCACCACGGGCGACGTGGCACTCTACACCGCCCTCTACGGCCCGCGCTTCGCCGTCCAGTCCTCGGACGCCTTCGCCAAGGCGATCGGCTACCCGGCGAGCCCGCTCGACGACCTACTCACCTTCCACGTCGTGTTCGGCAAGACCGTGCCGGACATCTCCCTCAACGCCCTGGCCAATCTCGGCTACGCCGAGGGCGGCTTCCACCGCCCGGTCTATCCCGGCGAGACGCTCTCCACCGTCTCCGAGGTGATCGGCCTGAAGGAGAGCTCCAACCGCCAGACCGGCGTGGTCTACGTGCGCTCCACCGGCTCCGATTCCTCGGGCCGGACCGTGCTGAGCTATTGCCGCTGGGTTCTCGTGCGCAAGCGCGACCCCGAAGCGAAGATCGCCGAGGAGCACGTGCCCCAGCTCGCCAAGGTCGTGAGCCCGGCCGACCTCGCGGGTGCCCTGCCCCCGCTCGATCCGGTGGCCTACGACGACGCGCTGGCCGGCAGCCCGCACCGCTTCGGCGATTACGCGGTCGGCGAAAAGATCGACCACGTCGACGGCATGACCGTCGAGGAGGCCGAACACCAGATCGCCACGCGCCTGTTCCAGAACACCGCCAAGGTCCATTTCGACGCGGTGGCGACGCGGGAGACCAAGTTCGGCAAGCGCCTGATCTATGGCGGCCACGTCATCTCGCTCGCCCGCGCCCTGAGCTTCAACGGCCTCGCCAACGCGTTTGCCATCGGCGGCATCAATGCCGGCCGCCACGTCGCGCCGCTGTTCGCGGGCGACACGGTCTACGCGTGGTCCGAGGTGCTGGAGACCGCCGAACTCCCCGGCCGCAGCGATGTCGGCGCGCTGCGCCTGCGCACGGTGGCGGCCAAAAACCAGCCCTGCAGCGGCTATCCGGACAGGCAGGGCGAGGGCTACGACCCGTCGGTGATCCTGGATCTCGATTACTGGGCCTTCATCCCGCGCTGAAACGTCGGCCCGTAATCGGTTGACGCATCTACGAAAAGAACCCGGCCACGGCCTGACGCAACGGGTTGGCCGGGTTCGATAGGAGGCGGAGCGCCATCGCGCAGGCGATGACGACGAGGAGCGGCCGGATCAGCCGGGCGCCGAGGCGCACGGCCAGCGCCGAGCCGACCTGAGCGCCGAGGAAGGCGCCGACCGCCATGGCGAGTCCCACCGGCCAGATCACCGCGCCCTGGAGCGTGAACAGGGCGAGGCTTCCGACATTGCTCGCGGCGTTCGAGAGCTTGGTGTGGGCGGTGGCCCGCACCACGCCGAGCCCCAGCAGGGTGACGAAGCCGATCATGTAGAAGGAGCCGGCGCCCGGCCCGAACACGCCGTCGTAGAAGCCGACGGCCGGCGCCAGGGTCACGGCGAACAGGCCGGGGGTGATGCGCGCCGCCGCGTCCTCGTTGCTCATCCGCCGCGCCGTGGCGAAGTAGAGCGCGATGCCCACGAGCATCAGCGGCACCAGGGCGTCGAGGACCGGGCGCGGCAGCAGGCTGACGCAGAGAGCGCCCGCGATCGAGGCGAGGCCGGCGCCGAGCGCGGCGGGGGCGGCCTCGCGCCAGCGGATCAGGCCGCGCCGGGCGAAGGCGATCGTGGCCGAGACCGAGCCGGCGCTGCCCTGGAGCTTGTTGGTGGCGATGGCGCTCACGGGGTCGAGCCCGGCGAGCAGCAGGGCCGGCAGGGTCATCAGCCCGCCGCCGCCGGCGATGGCATCGATGGCACCCGCCACCACGGCCACGCCGAACAGGCCCGCGACCGTCTCAAGCTCAACACTCATCGGGGATCCCAAAGGGCCTCAGACCCTTTGGCGGGTTGTCAGGGCGGCGCCCTGACGTCGGCGGAGCCGATTCGCAGGGCTCTGCCCTGCACCCGCGAAAGGACTCGTCCTTTCGAATCCATGATCACGACTGCCCAATCTGGGCAAGCCTTCAGGCCGCGGCGCGCTCCGCCCGAGGCAGGCTGACGACGGCGCGGGTGCCGCGGCTCGCCCGCAGCGTGCCGCCCTTGGGCACCATCGTCCAGCCCTCCTTGCAGCCGTCGATCGGCTCGGAGACGACGGTGAGGCCGCGCTCGCTCTCGCGATAATAGAGGCTCGGCGGGCGCCCGTCGCAGGCCCAGCGGAAGGCGGTGAGGCTCTCGCCGTCGGTGAGCACGGCGGTGAAGCGGAAGGCTTCCGCGATGCGGGCCTCCTGCATCAGCCCGCGCACGGTGGCGCAGGTCGCCTCCATGGCGGCGACGGGGTCGGTCTCCAGGCCGTTGGCCAGCGCCAGCAGGAAGATCGCCTCCGAATCGGTCGAGCCGCGGCGGGTGTCGTAGAACTCGTCCGGGATCAGCGCCTCCAGGCGCCGCTTGATCCGGTGATAGCCGCCGATCTGGCCGTTATGCATGAACAGGTGGCGGCCGTGGGCGAAGGGGTGGCAGTTCGCCCGGGTCGTCGCCGTGCCGGTCGCCGCGCGGACATGGGCGAAGAAGGTCCGCGCCCGCACCTGCCGGCAGAGGTTCACGAGGTTCTCGTCCGACCAGGCCGGGCAGATGTCGCGGTAGAGGCCGGGTTCCGCGTGCTCGCCGTACCAGCCGATCCCGAACCCGTCGCCGTTGGTCTCGGTCTTGGCCTCCGACGCGTGCAGCGACTGATGGACCAGCGAATGGGTCGGGGCGCAGACCAGCTCGTTCAGGAAAACCGGCTCACCGAGATAGGCGAGGAAGCGGCACATGGCGGAACAAGAGCCTCCTTTGCGGTCCGAAGCCGAACATGCAAGCATCGGTCCGTTCGGACCGCCCTGCGTCGCCGGACTGTAACAATTCGGTTCGGGAGGTGAACAGTCGGTTAAGGGGCGGCGCGGATCGAACGGTTCGGGCCGGCACAATTTCGCTGAACCGATCATCCCCGAACTTGTTGTCGCAGGGCAAGCATCGTCGGCGCCGCCGACTCCGCCGCGGCGCGCCCCTGGCCGGGCTGCCGCTTCTGACCCGCTCGCAGCTTTCAGGGAGACATCATGGCTCACACCGGAGACAGCCCGGTCGCGCTCGTCGTCGAGGAGGACGAGGCCGCCCGCGATCTCGCGACCGTCCTGATCGAGGAAACCGACCTCGACGTCATCGCCTGTTCGAGCGCCGAGGACGCGCTGGCCGTGCTCGAGCGCGGCGACGTGACGGTGGCGATGGTGATCGCCGACACGCATCTCTCGGGCAAGATGGATGGCGCGGCGCTGGCGCGCACCGTCGAGGATCGCTGGCCGGAGGTGCGGCTCGTGGTGACCTCCGAGGCCCGCGAGGAGCGTCGGACCGAGATCCCGCCGCACGCGGTCTACATGCGCAAGCCCTGGCTGCCCCTGGAGCTTCTGCGGCAGGCCGAGCGCGCCACGCTCACCGCGCGCGCCGCCTGAGCCGTCATCCGTTTGATCACTTCGGTCTCACCTCCGTCATTGCGAGGCGAAGCCGTGGCAATCCAGGGCGCGCCTTTTCCGGATAAGTCGCGTCCTGGATCGCTTCGGCTCCGCCTCGCGATGACGGGATTGGGTGATGCCCGACGTGATCAACCGGAAACCGTATGAGCCGTGCTTCGAACGGAAAAAGGCCCCCCGGGCGAACCGGGGGGCCTTTTTCCGTTCGTATGCCGTGCGGCCCGTCTCGGCGAGCCGTTCCGGACGATCGATCTCAGGAGGCGACGGCGGGCGCCTGGCCGGCGGCCGGCTGCTGCGAGAAGCTCGGGGCGCTCGGGCGGCGCGGGGCGCCGGTCCGGGGCTTCGGCTTCGGCGCGGCGATCAGGCCCTCGCGGATCGCGGTCTTGCGGGCCTGCTTGCGGGCGCGGCGGACGGCCTCCGCCTTCTCGCGCGCCTTGCGCACGGACGGCTTCTCGTAGGCCTTGCGCTGCTTCATCTCGCGGAAGATGCCCTCGCGCTGCATCTTCTTCTTGAGGACGCGGAGCGCCTGATCGACGTTGTTATCGCGAACGAGTACCTGCAACGGAATCAACCCCTAGGATCTGTTGTTTCGAACCGCACCGGCCTCGGATTCCCGGCGGAACCGGGAAAAAGCCGTCAGGCGCCCCTGCCCCGGTTTCAAGTCCGGAGGAGGCGTCGTGACGGCAGCCGAATCGGTGCGAAAGAATTGCACCTGAGCGCGCGGCATACACGAAACGGGATCGTGTTGGAAGTGCGGGAAAGCTTCTTGGAAGCTTCTTGGAAGCCCCTTGAAAGCCTCCTGCCGGTTCGGGACCGCGCGGTGCGCGCCCGCGACCCCGTCATCGCAAGGACGACCGGAAGACCGTCCTACGCGTGCGAGGCGATGAAGTTGCGCACGATCGGGTAGGTCTGCGCTTCCCACTTGCGCCCCGAGAACACGCCGTAATGGCCCACCCCCGTCTGGAGATGGTGGCTCTTCATGTGCGGCGGCAGGCCCGAGCAGAGGTCGTGGGCGGCCATGGTCTGGCCCACCGCGCAGATGTCGTCGCGCTCGCCCTCTACCGTCATCAGGGCGGTGCGGCGGATGGCGCCCATGTCGATGGGCTCGCCGCGATAGGTGAGCTTGTTGCGGGCCAGCGTGTAGTCCTGGAAGACGGTCTTGACGGTCTCGAGATAGAACTCGGCGGTCAGGTCGAGGACGGCGAAATACTCGTCGTAGAAGGTCTCGATCGCCTGCGCCTTGTCGGCGCTGCCGTCGACGTAGTGCCAGAACAGGTCTGCATGCGCGTCCGAGTGGCGCCGGGCGTTCATCGAGACGAAGGCGGCCACCTGCATGAAGCCGGGATAGACCCGCCGCCCCGCGCCCTTGTGGCGGCCGGGCACCGTCTCGATCAGGTTCTGCTCGAACCACTCGATCGGCTTGGAGGTGGCGAGCGCGTTCACCGAGGTCGGGCTGACACGGCAATCCACCGGCCCGGCCATCAGGGTCATGCTGCGCGGCTGCGCCGGGTTCTTGGTGTGGGCCATCACCGCCGTGGCGGCGAGCGCCTGCACCGCGGGCTGGCACACGGCCATGAGGTGGGCGCCCTCGCCGATGGTCTCCAGGAAGCGCACGACGTGGTCGACATAGTCGTCGAAGCCGAAGCGCCCTTCCGAGACCGGCACGTCGCGGGCGTTGTGCCAGTCGGTGATGTAGACGTCGTGATCGGGCAGCAGGGTGCGCACGGTGCCGCGCAGCAGCGTGGCGAAGTGGCCCGAGAGGGGCGCGAGCACCAGCACCTTGGGCTGGACGGTGTCGATGTCCTTGCGGAAGCGGAGCAGGGTGCCGAAGGGCGTGGCGAGCACCGGCTCCTCGATCACCGGCACGTCGCGGTTGCCGACTTTGACGGCGTGGATGCCGTAGGCCGGCCGTGCGAAGGTGAGGCCGGCCCGCATCATCATGCGCGCGCCCGCCGACCACCATTTCGCCGTGTCGTGCCAGGGCGTCCGCATCCACGGGGCGGCGGCCTCCTGCAGGAGGCGGCCCCACTGGCGGGTCTGGCGGGCGATGTCCGACTGGACATCGAAGGCCTGGTAGAGCATCGGGCCCAAACTCCAAGCGCGCAAAGTGCCTGCACGCGCCATTGTCTCGCGAACGTCCCGAATGGCCCGGATTCGCCCGCTTCGCTTCCCGCATCACCCCGCCGCCCTCTCGAGACGATGCCGGACCAAGCAGGCTAAGCGGTTCTGGGTTGGGCGCAACTGATCAAAAGTACATGCCGCGCCGCTGTGGTGCGGATGCATCACTTTGCACGCCTGCCGGGAGCGGGAAATTTATTGTCGGAGACGTGGCGATTCCGGCAAGGGGGAGACGCGGCGGAGGAGCCGGCGCGAGGCGTGTTACGCAGCGCGGCACGAGTCTTGGATGTCGTCCGGGAGACCTGGGCGGCAAGCTCGGGCGATCGCGTGATCCGGGGAGAGCCATGGCCGAGGCGACGCTGACGATCTCCAGCCGCAACTACTCGTCCTGGTCCCTGCGCGGCTGGCTGCTGTGCCGGATGGCCGGGCTCGACCTCTCGGTGGCGGTGCTGTCCGGCTCGGACGCGGCGACGCGGGCCGAGCTGCTCCACCTGTCGCCGTCCTTCCTGGTGCCCCGGCTGGAGCACGGCGCGGTGGCGGTGTGGGACGTGCTCGCCATCGCCGAATATCTCAACGAGATCCGCCCGGACGCCGGCCTCCTGCCCGAGGGGGCGCCCGAGCGCGCGCGCTGCCGCGCCGTCTCCGGCGAGATGCATGGCGGCTTCGTCAACCTGCGCTCGGCCCTGCCGATGAACCTGCGCAGCCTCCACCGCGGCTTCCGGATCTTCAACGGCGCCAAGGGCGACATCGAGCGCATCTGCACGATCTTCGAGGATTGCCTGTCGCGCTCGGGCGGACCCTACCTGTTCGGCGCGCGGCCGACCCTGGCGGATGCGATGTACGCTCCGGTCTGCACCCGCTTCCGCACCTACGACGTGACCCTCCCCTTCACCGCCGCGACCTACCGCGACACGATCCTCGCCTGGGACCTGATGAGCGAGTGGGCGGCGCTCGCCGAGGGCGAGCCGGAGGAGATCGTGGAACTCGACATGGAGTTCTAGGGGCGGTCTGGTCGGGCGGTCCGGTCCGGATTGCCCGCGGAACCGGAAGGCTACGCGCTTTCGACCGACCCCGCCTCCCCGGAGCGGCCGGCGGCGAGCGGCAGCTCGATGCGGGCGCAGAAGCCGCCGCCGGGGCGGTTCTCCAGGCGCAGGCGCCCGCCATGGCCCTCGACGATGGCGAGCACGATCGACAGGCCGAGGCCGAAGCCGCTGGCCGCGTCGAGGTTGCGGGCACGGTCGCCGCGCACGAAGGGCTGGAGCATGGCGCTGCGCTCGGCATCGGGGATGCCGGGGCCGTCGTCGAGCACCTCCACCGCCACGCCCGGCCGGTCGCCGGAGCCAGCCGGCCCCATCACGAGGCGGGCGCCGCCGCCGTACTTCACCGCGTTGTCGACGAGGTTGGTGATCGCCCGCTGGAGGTCGTCGGGGCGGCCGCGCACGAGGACGTGGCGGGTCCGTTCCAGGCTCACCGCCGCGCCGACATCGCTGAACCCGTCGCAGACCGTCTGCACCACCGAGGCGAGGTCGATCAGCGTGGTCTCGCCCTCGCCCGGCGCCCCCTGCCCGTCGCGGACGTAGGAGAGCGCGGATTCCACGAGCCCGTTCATCTGGTCGAGGTCGCGCAAGGTCATCTCGCGGGCGCGCTCGTCCTCGATGAACTCGGCGCGCAGCCGCAGGCGGGTGATCGGGGTGCGCAGATCGTGGCTGATCGCGGCCAGCATCTGCGTGCGGTCGTCGAGCAGGCGCAGCAGGCGGGTGCGCATCCGGTCCAGCGCGCGGGCGAGCGCCAGCACCTCCTCCGGGCCGCGCCGGGGGAGCGGCGGCGGCTCCTCCGCCGTGCCGAAGGCCTCCGCCGCCGCCGCGAGTCCGGCGAGCGGAGCGGTGAGCGCCCGCGTCGCCCAGAACGAGAGCAGCGTGAGGCTGACCCCGAGGAAGACGAAGGTGAAGATGATCGGTCCCTGCGCCGGCGGGCGGGGAAAGTCGTCGGGCAGCACCGCCCGCAGCCGGGCGCCGGCCGGGGTGGTGATGCCGATCTGCAGGGTCCCGGTCTTCCCCCGGTCGTGGCCGGGGGAGAGGTCCGTCACCGGCAGCGCCCGCCCGAATCCGTCGCGCAGGCGCTCGATCAGGGGATGGCGCCCGATCTCGTCCTCCGTGTTCCCCTGCGTGTTCCCCTGCGCATTCCCGTGCGTCTCCCCCTGCCCCGCCGAGGGCACGGTTCCGTCCCAGGGGCCGAGGCGCAGGGTCGGCAGGCTGCGCGCCGCCGCCCGGAGGATCCCGTCGCGCTCGTCCGGCGCGGCGGCGTCGAGCAGCCGCGCGACGACGGAAAGCCGGGTCGCGGCCACCCCCGGCCGCTCGTCGGGCCGCCACGGCTCGCGGAGCGCCAGCAGCATGACCGCCGCCAGGACGTGGGCGGCGAGCAGGGCCGCCACGACGAGGAGCGCGATCTGCCCGGCGGCCTTTCTCGGGCGCGGCCAAGGCAGGGGCGGCCAAGGTAAACGCGGCCAAGGCAGGCGTCGCCAAGCCGGGCGCCGCGCGCGGTCCGCCTCGGGGGCCGTCGGCGCCTCCGCCGGGCCGGTCGCGGTTCTGACGGTGCTCATGAGCGGCCGATCTCCGGCGCGAACAGGTAGCCGCCCGAGCGGATCGTGCGGATGATCTCGGGGTTGCGCGGGTCGCGCTCGATCTTCTGGCGGATGCGCGAGACCAGGACGTCGATGCTGCGCTCGAACGGCCCCGCCGCCCGGCCCTGCGTCAGGTCGAGGAGCTGGTCGCGGGAGAGGACGCGGCCCGGCCGCAGGCACAGCGCGTGGAGCAGGTCGAACTCGGCCCCCGTGATGGCGATGCGTGCGCCCTCCGGGCTCAGCACCTGCCGGAGGCCGACATCGAGGGTCCAGCCCGAGAAGTGGAAGCGGCGCGCGCCGTCCCCGTCCTGAGGCTCGGCGCCCTTGCGCCGGAGGATCGCACGGATGCGCGCCAGCAATTCGCGCGGGTTGAACGGCTTGCCGAGATAATCGTCCGCGCCGATCTCCAGTCCGACGATCCGGTCGATCTCCTCCGACTTCGCCGTGAGCATCAGGATCGGCACCTGCGACGAGGCGCGCAGGCGCCGGCACAGGCTCAGCCCATCCTCGCCCGGCAGCATCAGGTCGAGGACGATGAGATCGACCCGGGCATCGGCCAGCACCCGGTCCATCTCGCGCCCGTCGCCCGCGAGGCTCACGCGGCACTCGTTGGCGCGCAGGTAGCGCGCGACGAGGGCGCTGATCTCGCGGTCGTCCTCGACGACGAGGATGTGGGGCGTCGGCTGGTTCGTGGTCATGACGGCACAAGTCTTAGCGCCGCGTGCGCCCGGCCCGGAAGTCGCCTCGATGCTGAAGATTGTAACCGCGCGTTTCCGGTGCCGGATCGGAGACCTGCGGCAACAATCCGGGCCGGTTTTCCGGAGTGATCGCTCGGAGCGATCGCTCCGATTTTTGTCTTGCCTCATAGTTTCCGGCTGATCACCTCGAGCCTCGCCCACTCCGTCATCGCGAGGCGGAGCCGACGCGATCCAGGGCGCGACCTTTTCGGAGATGTCGCGCCCTGGATTGCCACGGCTTCGCCTCGCAATGACGAAGGAGGAACCGATCCGATCAACCGGAAACGGTATTAAACGCCGGCGCCCCTCTCCGCGGACGGCCTCGGTTCCCTGGGCTTTCGCTCCGCTCGATGCTTTCCGGGCGATGGTCCTGTTTCATACAGGCCCCTCGATTGCCCTGCCGGCCGCCGATTCTTATGTCGGTGGCACGTGCTCGAACAGGTCCGGGCGCCGGAGGAGATCCCCATGCAAGGCTCGAACCGCCTTTTCGACGACGTTGCCCGCCTGTTCACCGATGCCGCCGGGGCCGCGCAGGGCGTGCGCCGCGAGGCGGAGACCATGTTCAAGGGCCAGGTCGAGCGCCTGATCCGCGACATGGACGTCGCGACCCACGAGGAGGTGGACGTGCTGCGCGACCTCGTCGCCGCCCTGCGCAGCCAGAACGACGCGCTGGCCGCCCGCGTCGACGCGCTGGAGGCCCGCCTCGGCGCCGAGGCGGGGAGCGCCGGAAGCACGGAATCGGTCTGAGCGGCACCGGCGCGGCAGCCCGGACTCACCCTCGCGGGAAAGCGCGAATCCGGATTTCTTTGCACAGGAAGCATCGGTGGATAGCCGCGTTGCCCACCGCTGATGCCGGGGCGACGCTTTGAAGCCCGCGGGGGGCGCGGGCTATAAACGATCCGAAGTTGATTCGCCCCGGCGGAAAGGTGGAACCGAACCCCGGGGTGGTGAAATCTGATTGAACCCCTCCGCAGGACGGAGATCGACGGGCGTCGCCTCGATTCCCGTCACGGCCCTGCTTTGCCCGCCGGCCCGATCGAGCCCTCGACCGGGTCGACAACTTGGATCGCCATGACCCAGCTCAGCTTCATCGAAGACAGCGACCGGCCGGAGCACCCGCTCGACGTCGTCGAGCGCCTCGCCTCGCTGAGGGACTGGATCTTCGATCGGATCGAGACCGACGAGATGTCGGTCTCCGTCTCGGGGCGCTGGGCCGAGTACCACGTCGCCTTCACCTGGATCGAGGAAGTGGAGTCGCTGCACGTGGCCGCCGCCTTCGACCTGAAGGTGCCGGAGCGGCGCCGCGCCGAGATGCTGCGCCTCGTCGCCCTCGTGAACGAGCAGCTCTGGATCGGCCATTTCGACCTGTGGTCGTCCGACAGCGTCGTGATGTTCCGCCACTCGCTGCTGCTCACCGACGGCATCGCCCCGACGCAGGGGCAGTGCGCGATGATGATGAAGACGTCCACCGACGCCTGCGAGCGCTACTACCAAGCCTTCCAATTCGTGCTCTGGGCCGGCAAGGATGCCCGCGAGGCCCTCGACGCGGTGCTGTTCGAGACCGAAGGCGAGGCGTGAGCGCCGGCGCGGGACGACCGAGATGACCCGAGACCAAGCCCCGTCCGCCTTCCCCACGCCCCTGGTCCTGGCCGGGGCCGGCAAGATGGGGGCGGCGCTGCTGCGGGGCTGGCTCGCGGGCGGCCTCGACCCCGCCGCGGTGACGATCGTCGATCCGCAGCCCTCCCCGGAGATCGCCGCGCTCTGCGCCGAGCGCGCCTTGCGCCTCAACCCCGAGGCCGCGTCCCCGGCCGGCGCCCTGGTGCTCGGCATCAAGCCGCAGGTTCTCGACGAGGCCGCCGCGGCCTTGGGAGCCTGGATCGGCCCCGACACCCTCGTCGTCTCGATCCTGGCGGGAAAGACCATCGCCGACCTGAAGCGGCGCCTGCCGGCCGCCCGCGCGGTGGTGCGCGTGATGCCCAATCTGCCCGCCAGCATCGGCCGCGGTGCCACCGGCGCCGTCGGCAGCCCCGAGGTCGGGCCGGAGGCGCGGGCGGGAGCGGAGACGCTTCTTTCCAGTTCCGGCCTCGTGGCGTGGCTCGACGACGAGGCGCTGATCGATGCGGTGACCGCGGTCTCGGGCTCGGGGCCGGCCTACGTCTTCCTGCTGGCGGAAGCGCTCGCGGAGGCCGGCGTGGCGGCGGGCCTGCCGCCGGAGCTGTCGGCGCAGCTCGCCCGCGCCACCGTCGCGGGGGCCGGCGCCCTGCTCGACGCCGATGCCCGCGAGGCCGGGCAGTTGCGCCGGGACGTCACCTCGCCCGGCGGCACCACCGCGGCGGCGCTCGCCGTGCTGATGCGCGAGGGCGCCCTGCCCGACCTGATGCGGGAGGCGGTCGCCGCGGCCGAGCGGCGGGCGGGCGAATTGTCCGGCTGACGGGGCGGCGGGTTCAACCCGGCGGCTTTGCCCCTACATGAGACGTGACACCGAACACGGAGCACGGACCATGGACACGGCCCCCGAGCCCAACACCGGCGGCAAGCCCGAGACCGGCGGGTCCGATTCGTCGCATTCCGGCAAGGCGCGGACCAAGAGCGCGCCGAAGCCCAACCCGCGCGAGGCCGCGGTCGAGGCGCTGATGCGGCTCGCCGCCGAGCAGCCCTGGAACGACATCGAGATCGGCGACATCGCCCGCGAGGCGAACCTGAGCCTCGCCGAACTGCGCGACCTCTTCCCCTCGAAGGGGGCGGTGCTCGGCGGGCTGTCGCGGATCATCGACCGCAAGGTGCTGGAGGTCGACACCGCCGACCTCGCCGACGAGCCGGCCCGCGAGCGCCTGTTCGACGTGCTGATGCGCCGGCTCGACGCGATGACGCCCTACAAGACGGCCCTGCGCCGCATCGCCTTCGCCCTGCGCGGCGACGTCCTCTCCATGCTGGCGCTCAACGGGGTCGCCCTCAACTCCCACCGCTACATGCTCGCCGCCGCCGGCATCGACACGGAGGGGCCGCTCGGCCGGCTCAAGCTCCAGGGCACCGTGATCGCGTTCGCCCGCACCGTCGAGGTCTGGCTGGACGACGACGACCCGGCGCTCGCCCGCACCATGGCCAAGCTCGACCGCGAGATCCGCCGCGGCGAGACCCTCATGGAACGCGCCGACGACGCCCGTCGGCTGACGGCGCCCCTGCGCGCCCTCGGCCGCGCCCTGCTGGAGCGCCGCCCCCGCCGCGACCGGACCCCGCCCGCGGGCGAGGCCGAGGACCGCGATCCGGCCGCGGCGATCTGAGGGTCGGGCTTTGAGGGGCGGCATCCGGCCATGAGCCTTCGCCGGTGCCGCCGGGGCGCTCAGGGGGATCGCCGCCCGGTCGGGTGCGACGTAAGGGCCATTCGCTGCAATCTGCGGTAGGCGCGGCCGCGGCCTCGCCTATCTGGGCTTCCTGACCATCAGGGAGCCATCGCGCCATGCCCTCGACCGTTGCGCCCGCGTTCCCGCGCTACACCCGCACCGCGCAGGCGTTGCACTGGCTGACCTCCGTCCTCGTCCTCGCCGTCCTGCCGCTGGCCTGGGTCGCCACCAGCCTCGCCCGGGACGAGGCGGCCAAGCCCGTGCTGTTCCAGTTCCACAAGTCGGTCGGGCTGACGATCTTCGCGCTGGTGGTGGCCCGCATCCTGTGGCGCGCCTTCAACCCGCCGCCGCCCGAGGTGAGCGAGCCGGCGGGCCTCGCGCGGGTCGCCCGGATCAGCCACTGGCTGCTCTACGCGGTGTTCCTGCTCATGCCGGTGAGCGGCTACCTGCTCAGCGCCTTCAACGGCAACACGACGCAGTACTTCTATCTCTTCCCGATTCCGGGCTTCGAGAAGAACGAGGCGGTGCGCGACGTCTTCCGCTCGGCCCATCTCGCCGGCCAGTGGGCGGTCTACGCGCTGGTGCTGCTGCACATCGCCGGAACTGCCTGGCACGTCGCGATCCGCCGCGACGGCGTGCTCGACCGGATGCTGCCGGAGCAGGATCCCCGGCGGCTCGGACGGCGGTGATCCGTTGGTCCGGCTTCTACCGATCCCACCCCTTCAGGTCGCACAGCGTCACGAAGTCGTGGATGGTGATCAGATCGGCATCAAGCAGAGCCAGGGCTTCGTCGCGGCTCTTGATCACTTCGGCGTTCATCGACTGCGCCTTTCCGGTGGCTGGTCTTCAAGAACGGCAAGCCAAAGCTTTCGTTCCGTGGCCCGGAAGACGCATCCCGCGTGCCAGTCGAGGTAGCCCCGCCGGGTGCCGACGCGGCGCATCCCTCCGGAGACCGGGGCGATGCGCCGTGTTCCCGGTCCCGCGCCGGGACAGGACCCTCGCGCGAGGGTCCTGTCCTCCGCGGGCGTGCTCGGCCCCGGCCCTAGCCCTGCCGCGCGCCGCCCATCATCGCCTGCATCCGCGAGAGCTGCGCGATGTGGCGCTGGATCAGCGGGATCGCGCCCGCCGCGATGCGGCGCAGCGCCGGGTCGTCGCCGGATTGGGCGTAGGAGCCGTGGATCTGGTAGGCTTCCTGGTGGCCCTGGAGCGAGGCGTTGACGAACATCGCGTCGTAGTCGGGGCCGCCCGGCATGCCGGAGAGCTGCGACAGGATCTGCGCCTTCTGCTCGTCCGTCGTCATGCCGCCGGGACCGCGTCCGCCGGGCGCACCCAGAGCGCCGCCGACCACGCCGCCGACCGCGCCGACGGTGGCCCCCGCGACACCGCCCGCGACCGCCAGTGGCGCCGCGACCAGGCCGCCGACGAGGCCGCCCGGACCGGCGGGCGCGCCGCCCGCCATGGGACCGCCCGCGCCCACATACGGATCGAGCTTGCGGGCGAGGTTGACCTGCTCGGTCACCTCCGCCCGGCTGAACGCCTTGACGCGCGGGTTGCGGGTCTTGGTGTGGGCGTCGCGCGCCGTGTTCTCGAGGAACAGGCCGCCCTTCGTCGCCATGGCGAGGTAGACGGGAGCCGGGATGGCACCGGCCGGCGCCGGCTGGGCCAGCGCCGTGCGGGTGACGGCCAGCGCCGCCGTTGCCGTCAGCAGAGTCGTCAGAAAGTCGCGCCGATGCATGGTCTCGGATCTCCCGGTCTGGAAACGACAGCCGGGCGCCGATTGTCTTCGAGCGATGCCGGAGTCTGACGGGCGAAACCTTCGCGAAATCAGCAATGTTCCTGGCGGCCGGGAGCGGTTTCGATCGAAGACGCTCACCCGACCGCGCCGGCCTTTCGGAAGTGCTTCAGTGCCCGGTCGGAGGGCGCAGGCGGGCCATGCAATGCACGTCGTCGAAGCGGCCATTGCGGAAGCTGGCGGCCCTGTGCGTGCCCTCGATGACGAAGCCGAATTTCTCGTAGAGGGCGATGGCGCGCGCGTTGTCGGTGAAGACCGTCATCTCGATGCGCGAAACGTTGATCCAGTTGTCCGCCGTATCGATCACCGCCGCGAGCAGGCGCGAGCCGATGCCGTTTCCGGCGAAATCCTCGTGGACCGCGATCCAGAACTCCGCCGCGTGCGCGCGCCGGCCGTAGAAGGGGCGCAGGGCCGCCGCCCCGACGACGCGGCCGTCCCGCTCCGCGGCGAGGTGGAGATCCCGCGGCGAGCGCGGCTCGGCCCACTTCTTCACGGCCTCGAAGGATTCGTAAGGAAGGGCGAGGGTGCCGAAGCGGAAGGCGGGCTGGTTGTAGATCTCGAAGAGATCCGGCGCGTCCTCTTCCCGCATCGCCCGTATCGTTAGGTCCATATCGTTCCTCGTACTGCTCTTTCAGAGGCTGCTGGAAGTTGTCGTCTGACCTGTTCCGGTGTTTCCGACGGTCCTCATGCTGAGGTGCTGCGACAGCAGCCTCGAAGCACCCCGCAATGGATCCTCCGGCAGCCCGACGCCGTGGGATCGACCGTTGGGGCGTGCTTCGAGGCCGAGCTGCCGCTCGGCACCTCAGCATGAGGCGCGACGAGCTTGCCAGATCTCCTCACCGATGCCGTCCTGCCGACCAGCGCTCCGCATGATGGGGCCGAGGTCCGCCGCAGGGCGTTCAGCTCCACTCGAAGCGGAGCGTCTCGCGGAAGGCGAAGCGCTCGATGTGGCGCACGACCACGTCGCGCAGGTCGGGCAGGTGGGCGGGATCCTGCGCGGTCAGGTCGATCGTCAGGGTCTCGGCGTCGGCGGCGAGCCGGGTCTCGCCGAGCGGCAGCGCGATCCGGGCCTCGGTGGCGCTGAACTCGGTCTCGAAGCGGTGGGCCCAGTGCTTGCAGAGCTGCTGGAGGTAGCGGCCGGCATGCGGGGTGCTGACGACGGCGTGGCTCTTCGTCACGGAGGTCTCCTTGATGTCGGGTCAGCGCGCGGCGTGGCGGGGGCTCGCGGCGCGCCGGCCCGCGGTGGCGCTGCGCACGCGAAAAAGGTCGGTCGGCAGGACCGAGAAGCTGGCCTCGCCGAACCATTCGAGCGAGCCTTCCGCCTGCGGCGGCAGCGTCTTCAGGAAGGCGCCGTAATCCAGCGCACCCTCGAACAGGGCGGTCATGCCCTCGCGCCGCCCGGCCGCGGCGTAGACGTTGGCCGGCTCGAACACCGGCAGGTCGGCGCGGCTGCGCACGTTCTTGAGGTGGTAGTAGTCGATATGCGGAGCGAGCCGGTCGTGGGCCGCGAGCGGGTCGTCGCCGCCCTCCCAGACGTGGAGCGTGTCGAAGTTCACCTTGAGGTTCGGGTGATCGACCGCCGCCAGCAGGTCGAGGAGCGAGGCGGTGGTGTCGGCGAGCGTGCCGGGATGCGTCTCCACCACCAGCCGCAGCCCCTGGTCGGCGAGCTGGGCCGCCGCCATCCGCAGGCGCCCGGCGACGTGGGCGCGCTCCTCCGCCGAGGCGGCCGCGCTGCCCTTGGTGCCGGCGAAGGTGCGCAGCCGCGGCGCGCCCCAGCTCCGCGCGAGCCCGGCGAGTTCGGCCGTCCGCTCGGTCAGGGTTTCTTGCGGCGCGTCGAGGGGCAGGTAGTCGCTCAGCATCGGCACCCGCAGGCCGTAGGCGGCGAGCCATTCGGCGTGGTCGCCGGGGCCGAGATTGCGGGCATGCACGCCCCAGAGTTCGATGCCGTCGAAGCCGTGGCCGCGGGCGAAGCGGGCCAGCTCGCCGATCGACACCAGATGGTGGCGGAAGCTGATGGTGCAGAGCGCGATTCTCATGCGGAGAGCCTTTCGCGGGAGGGCGTCGCGCGGAAGGGCACGGCGGCCTGACCGGGCCCTGTGCCAGCCTGCCGCCACGCCGCGTAGGCCGCGGCGAGCTGCCGCTTGATCGCGAATTCCTGCGCGTCGAGGGCGTCGAGCCGCGCGAGGACGGCGGCGACCCCGGCGGCGTCCTCTCCCGCTTCCCCGGTCCGGGCGAGCTTCAGCACGGCGTAGTGAAGGGCGGTGAGGCCGTTGACCAGGGCCTCGATCTCGTCGCAGATCCGCTGGAACTCCGGATCCGGCCAGCGCAGGGCGCGCCAGAAGAAGGCGAAGCCGTGCTCGTAGGCCCATTTGCGGATGGTGATGACGGGCAGTTCGCGCAGGGCCTCGCCGAGGTCGGCGAGCCGCAGCCCGCCGCGCCCCTCGGCATGGGCGAGCACGATGGCGCGGGCCGCATCGATCAGCGGGTTGGTGTCGAGCCGGAAGCAGGCCTCGAAGAAGGCCGTCAGATCCGCCTTCGTCGGCGGATGGGCGCGCGAGGGATCGAAGCGGTAGCCGCCGGCGACGCTCGGCTGGCGGATGGCGTTCAGCATCCGCTCCCGCTCGATCACCCCCTCCCAGCGAAAGTCGGGGTCGCGCACCTGCCAGAGGTCGGGATCGTCGGAGAGCGACACCAGTAGGTAGTGCGGGAAGGGGTTCTGGTTGAACTTGTTCTCCCGCTCGGGGAGGTGGAACATGTCGAGCATCACCATGATGCCCTCGTCCGGCGCCCGCCGCTCCATGAGGGCGAGCAGGGTGGCGACGTTCTCCTCCTTTGTGCGGGAATGGTCGTACCAGGACACGAGCGGCACGCCGTAGAGCCGCTCGAACCAGTAGCGGAACGACTCGTGGTCCATCGCGTCCGCGTGGTAGGCGAGCCGCGAGCGATCGGTGATCGCGAACTCGGCGTCCCAGATCAGGGCGTAGAACGGGCGGTGGTCGATGCCGCGGGTTTTCAGCCCGTCGCAGACGCAGCTGACGAAGCAGTGGATCTTCAGGTCGTAGGGCATCGCGCCGTGGACGCCCTCGGAGGGCGCCGCCGGTTCGGCCGGCACCGCATCCGACGCCACATCCTCCTGCGCGCCCGGCGCCAGGAGCCGGGCGAGGTCGGCGACGGTCGAGACGTCCTGCCGGTTGATCGCCTCCTCCGGAACCGACACCCCGTGCGTCATCTCCAGCGCCAGGATGAGCTGAAGCAGCTGGACGGAATCGAGGTAGAGATCCTCGTTCAGCCGCGCCTCCGGCCCGAAGCCGTCGAGATGGGGATGGCGCATCTCCTCGCGCAAAACCGTGCCGATGGCCGCGATCAGCGTCTCGTCGTTCATGGGGGAACTCACGCCACCGCCTCCAGGCCGCCGTCCCGGTACTGCGCGGCGACCGCGCGTCGCGAAATCTTGCCGTTGGCCTCGCGCGGGATGGCGCCGACCTGCACCGCCTCGACCGGCACCTGATGGCCGGCGAGCCAGCGGCGGCACCAGTCCTGCAGGGCGCGGGGCGGCACGGGGCTCTCGGCGCTGAACAGCAGCGTCACCCGCTCGCCCGCGAACGGGTCGGGCCGGGCGAAGGCGACCGCATCGGTGACGCCGGGCATGGCCATCACCACGTCCTCGACCTCGCCGGGATAGACGTTGAGGCCCGAGACGTTGATCGTGTCGTCCTTGCGCGCGACGAAGACCAGCATGCCGTCGGGTTCGAGATAGCCGAGGTCGGCGGTGCGGACCGTCCCGCCCTCCCCCTCGACCACGATCTCCGCCGGGGCCTCGGGCCCCGTTCCCGCGCGGACGCGGTGGTGCGGCAGCGGGCGGCCGATGGCGTCGGCCCGGCGCAGATCCGGATTGATCGCGATGCAGCCGGCTTCCGAGCAGCCGTATTGCTGGAACAGGTGGGTGACGCGTCCGCGGATGGCGGAAAACCACGGCGCCGGCAGGAGCGTGCCCGAGACCATCGCCGCGTGGAGGGTCTCGCCCTCGGGCATCAGCCGGGCCAGCGTGTGCAGCATGGCCGGCGCGGTGTAAAGCACCGGGCGCTCGATCTCGCGCAGGCGGCGCAAGAGGTATTTCGGGTTGGTGGTGTCGAGGATCACCGGCACGCGGCCGCGGCGCAAGCCGACGAACAGGCCGCAGATCAGCCCGTAGGAATGGGTGATCGGGCAGGCGATGACCGGTGTCATCCCGTCCGGCTCGGGGAAGGCCGAGACGTAGCTCTCGACCTCGCGCGCCACCGCGCTCCAGGGGCGGGCGATGCATTTCGGCTCGCCGGTGGTGCCGGAGCTCATCTGGAGAAGCTCGCCCTCCCCCGGCACCGGTGGGGCGGCCTCCAGGGCCTCGCCCTCCAGGCCGTCGAGGAACAGGCGGTGGCAGCCGGCGCGGGCGGCGAGCCGGCGCGCGCCCTCGTCGGGCAGGGCCGGATGGATCGGCAGCAGGCTCGCCCCGCATCGGCGGGCGGCGAGGAGGAAGGCGAGGGCCTCGGCGGTGTCGCGCAAGCGCGCGGCGACGCGCTCGCCGCTGCCGCCGCGCAAGCCCGCCGCCGCCTCGACGCGGCGGATGGCGGCCTCCATCTCGTCCGCGGGGATGGTGCGGCCGTCGATCTCGATCATGCGGTCTCCGGAAAGGGCGTCGGGGGACGGGAACAGGGTGTTGGGGGCGTGGAGGCTGCCCCGCGCCTCGCCGAGCCCGAGCTTGCGCGACAGCAGCGCCTCGACCCGCAGCCGGGGCGCCTCGACCTGAAGCCGGGCGAAGCGCGCCTCCAGCCCGTGCGCAGCCGCGTGGCGCCGCAGCCGCCGGCCGAGGCGGCGCCAGAACGCCGCCTCGTCGAGGCCGTGCCGGCGTTCGAGAAGGGCCGTGATCTCGCTGAGGTTGAAGACGAACAGGCTGTCGGTGACGAGTTCGGCCAGCGTCGCGGTCGAGCGCATGGCGTGGAAGCGGTCATCCGCCGGGCCGGCATGGGCGGGGTCGATCGCCCCGAAATCCGGCACGCGCTCCGGATCCGTCACGAAGTCGGGGGCGTATTCCGCGCTCTCGTGGAAGTCGCGCAGGATCACCCGTTCCGGCCAGCCGTCGCGGTGGACGAGGATCATGTTCTGGCCGTGCGCCTCCAGGGCGACGCCGCGGGCCGCGAGCAGGTGCCAGACCGGCAGCACCGCGACCTCGACGAGGCGGTCGAGCCAGGCGTCGCGGCCGTAACGGTCGAGCCAGGGCGCGACGAAGGTGGTGCCGTCCGCCTCGCGGACGCAGAGCGCGTTGAACGGCACGGCCGCCTCGTCGGGAGCGAGGCGCGGGCTCTCCCGCCAGATCGCGGCGAGATGCCCGGCGAGCGGCCCGTCCCGGTCGGCCAGGGCGGCGGCGTATTCGCGCAGCACGGCCACGCGCCCGCGCAGCAGGGGATCGCCCGCGACGATGGCGGCCAGCCAGTCCGACAGGGCCGGACCGGTCAGCACGAAATGCGGGTCGAGGATGCGCAGGCTCGAAGTCGAGACGACGCTCAAGGAGAGCTTCACGCTCGCGGCCAACGGATCGTCGAGGTTGTGCAGCGTGCGCAGGGACTGGCTCGCGCCGTAGCGCGGGCCGGCGGTGCCGAGCGCGACCGCGCGGCCCTCCGCCAGCCAGGGGCGCAGGGCCTCTCCTTCGAGCCGGCGCATCTGCCAGGGGTGGACCGGCAGGAGCGCGTGGGTGTCGAGGGAATGGCCGGCCGCGCCGAGGCGGCGGATCAGGTCCTCCGCTTCCCCGCCGAGTTCGGCCCGCCAGAACGCGGCCTCCGCGCCCGGCAGCGCGAGGGCGAGTCCGTCCCGGCGCAGGGCGAGCCATTCGAGGCGGAACGGCGCGGCGGCCTCGGGTCCGTAGCGGCGGTGATCGGCGAGGGTGAAGCCGGTGCGCGCCTTAAAGCTCGGATGGTAGGGATGGCCCTCCCACAAGGCCGCGTCGAGCGCGGCGAAGGGCAGGGCGCGGCGCTCCGGCGGCGTCAGATTCCGGGTGTTCCAGCGGCAGAGGTCGACCGTCTGCTCCAGCTCGGCCCGCAGCCGCGCCCGGTGCTCGGCGGCGGCGGGAAGGGCGTCCACCAGGGCGGCGAGGTCGGCGGGCGCCCAGGCGCCCTCCCCCTCCGTCCTGTCGCCGCCGGCCATCTCGACCGAGCCGGCATCGAGGCGGGGGCGGCCGAAGGGGCCGAGCCTGCCGCTCGCGCGGAAGCGGCGGTTGCCGAGGCGCCACGCGATCCGATCGGGGGCGTCGCGGGCCAGCTCGCGCTCGGCCAGCCCCTCGAACAGGACGGCTTCCGCCAGCTGGCGCAGGACGCGGGCCTCCGGCCGCTCCGAGGGTTCGAGAGAGAGGGTGTCAGGACGCGAGGGCATGGCCGGCCTCGCCCCGCGCCGCCCGCAGCATGAGCGGGTTCGGCATGTCGATGTAGTTGCCGGAGCCGTCGCCCGAGGCGAGCTCGTCGCGGTCGGACAGGCGCACCCGCAGGTTGGCCTTGGTGCAGAGCGTCGGCCCCTCCAGCACCGAGCGGGCGAAGGCGCGGCCGGCGCCGGTCAGGCGGCGGGCCATCGCCTCCAGGCGGCGGGCGAGGTCGTCGATCAGGATCTCCTCGCGGGCCAGCCCGTCATGGCCCATCCGGGCGATGACGGAGAAGATCTGGTTGACCACGAGATAGTAGGCGAGCCGTCGGCGGATCTCGCCGTCCGGGAAGTAGAGCGAGGCGATTGAAGCGGTCTCGGGCGCGTCGCGCAGGAGCCGGGGCCGGGCGGCCTCCGACAGGTAGAAGCCCTGGTTGTCGCGGTAGAAGCCGCGCTCCGGCCAGCCCGAGGCGACGTCGAGCAGCGCGTTCTGCTGGTGGGCTTCCAGCGCGATGCCGTGCCCGTCGTAGAGGGCGACGACGGGCTCCAGCATGCAGTCGAGATAGCGGCCGAACCAGGTGCGGGCGGCCTGCGCCCGCGGGGCCGGACCCTCCGGGCAGACCCGCCGCAGGAGCGCCTCCAGCCGCGAGGGGCGGCCGGGCAGCGGCTCGGCGGTCAGGGCCGCCAGGGTGGCGACGCCCCGCTCGGCGCCGTCGCGGAAGGGATTTTCGCGAAAAACCGTCTCGAAGCCACTCTCCTCGCGATCGGGGCAGTGCAGGGTGAGGTAGGCGGGGTCGGCGAGAATGCGGAAGTCGGGGTGCCGGGCGCCGAAACCGCTCTTGGCAAGCAGGCGGGCCATGGCGACGCCGGCCTTCAGCTCGGCGAGCCGGTTCACCCGCAGGGAGTTGGTGAGGGTGACGGGCAGCGAGAACTTCGCCATCCACGGGCTCTCGGCGGCGTAGACGGTGCGCAGCGACGAGGTCGCGGTGAAGCGGGGACCGAAGGTCCCGAGTTGCCGGAGCCGGCCCGCCTCGACCCACGCGGCGACGTGCGGCTCCAGCATCAGCGCCTCGGCCTGGAGTGGATGCATCGGCAGGGCGACCTCGCCGTCACGCAAGGGCAGCCGGGCGGCGTCGGCGCCGAGGAGGTCGAGGGCGAGGTCGGGCGCGGCACGGGTCTCCGCCGAATCGTGGCGGACGAGGCCGGCCTCGGCGGCGAACACCGCGAGGCGGAACGCGCCGCCGTCCTCCGGCGCGTAGGCGCGGGCCTGCCAGGTGGTGAGGCCCTGCCGGCTCTTGGGCGTCGGGTGCAGCCAGTGGCCGAAGACCAGGGCGCGCTCGGCCGCGATGAAGCCGGTGGCGTCCGGCTCCCGTCCGGTCCGGTCGAGCAGGCGCGCGGTCTCGCGGTAGCTGTCGAGCACGCGCCCGAGCAGTTCGAGTTCGCGCTCGCGGGCGGTGTCGCCGCGTCCGTCGTCGGCGCGGGAATAGGCCTCGCCGAGGAGTTCCTGAAGCGCCCGCATCGGCGCCACCGTCCGCCAGCGCGGCTCGTGCAGGTGGCGGGTCCAGAGGCGGCCGAAGGCGTGCGCGCCGCACAGCGAGGGCGACAGGATCTCGGCGCGGATCGCGAGGCGGCGGCTGCGCAGGTTCCACTCGACGCAGGGCGCCGGCGGTCCGTCCGGCAGCGCGTGCCGGACGCGGATGCCGGGGTCGATCTCGCGCAGGTAACCGTTGGCGAAGCTGCGGAAGGCGGCGGCCTCGGCCACGGCTTGAGACGATGGGGGCATGATCCTCCGAACCTCGTGAGGGCCGTCAGGGCGGGCTCCGGCCGTGTCGCGGCCGGGGCGGGAATCCGAGTTCTGTGATCCGAGGGGCCGGCGCCGAGGCTTCGGACCGCGCGGCGCGTCACCGGATCGATGCGGTCGTCCGGTTGCCGGGCGGCGCCTGGATCACCGTCGTCGCGCGGGCCGAGGACAGGCCGAACTCACCGTTGCGGCGGCGGGTGGAAGGGCAAAGCGATTTCGGGTGCAAGAAGAGGGTTTTGGCCGAATGGAGAGAGTAAGAAATCTGCTCTTCGCTGTACTTGCTCATCGGACTGAGGACTCCCTCGAATCGCGTGAAGCTGAAGGGCGTGTTGCGCAAACTTCAGGCGTGCGTCAAGGGAAGCTGAATCGATTGGAATTGTTCTTGATACAGGGTAGAGTCGTTTCTGCTCTGCCGCGGCGGACGGTCGCCGGTGGTGATATTCTTAATTTATTCTTTCATTAGCCATGCATGTTCCGTGCCCGAGCCGCTCTTGGGACGGCGCCCGGCCCAGCCTGCGAAGGCGTGCGGACGATCCTGAGTTGCGCCGCGGCTGGAGGCCGAGTCCTCCGAGCAGGCGCGCCGCACGTTACCGCCGGGCCTGTCCGCCCGCGGCTCCGGTCCGGACCTCGATCCCAGCCTCTTGGATGTTCTCTGCGCCTTCAAGCCCACCGCGCAGGGTGGAGCGATCTGTTGCTGATCTGCAACGAGATCACGAAATGGCTGCGATGCTTTATTTATAATAATTCTTGTCTTGCTTCCCGCAGAAACATTTCGGCTGTCTGCACAATGATTTGCAAGGGCGCTGCGCTGTAGACTGGAAGTCATACAAGCTATTGCGTGACTTGCATAATTCGCCCGTCTCCTTCTGGTCGGTGATCGATCATCAAGCGGTACGGGATTATCTGTGGGCGACGGGACCGATTTCGTGGCGGGAGGGGCGGCAGGGGTGTCGATCGACGCTCTCTACCGGCATGAGGGCCTGAAGCTCCGGCGCTTCCTCCTGCGCCTGCTCGACAACCCGGCGGATGCCGCGGATGCGAGCCAGGAAACCTATCTGCGCATGGTCGCCGCGCTCTCGCGCACGAGCATCGAGCACCCCTCCGCCCTGCTGTTCCGCATCGCTACCAACGTCGCCCTGCGGATGCGCAACCGCGGCCGGCTGGAGCGGACCCTGTTCGCGGAAACATGCGAGGCGGAGCTCGCCGCGGTGGCCGACGGCTACGCCCTCCCCGAGCGGCAGGCGATCGCCCGCCAGGAACTGAGGCGCCTCGCGGACGCGATCGACGCCCTGCCGCCCCGCTGCCGCGAGGTGTTCCTGCTCAGCCGCCTCGACGGCCTCGCCAACGGGGAGATCGCGCTGCGTCTCGGCATCTCGCGCAACATGGTCGAGAAGCACATCATCAGGGCCCTCCTGCATTGCCGCCGCAGCCGCCTCGATCTTTTTTGAACGGATCGCATCAGGAGCCCGCGACCTCGTTGATCTAAGGGGATAGGAGACCTGCGCTGCGCCATCTCGGGCCGCGGTGGGCCCAAGGGGAATGGCGTGGCCGGCAGGGACGGGACGGAGGACCAGAAGGCCCAAGAGGCTCGAGAGGTCGACGAGGCCGAGGACGGCGAGGATCCGGTCGAGCGCGAGGCCGCGGCCTGGGTCGCTCGGCTCTCCTCCTCCGACGCCACCGAGGCCGACCGCCGGGCCTTCGCGGCCTGGCACGGCGCCGACCCGGCCCATGCCGCGGCCTATGCCGAGATGGACGCGCTGTGGCGCAAGCTCGGGCATCTGCCCGATCCCCGACCCCGCAAGGGCCCCCCGAAGACGCTGGCCGGCCTCGCCGCCGCCGCCCTCATCGCCGGTGCCCTGGCGGATCAGACCGGCCTGATCGACCGGCTGCGCGCGGATCTGTGGAGCGGCGTCGGCGCCATCGAGCACGCGACGCTCGCCGACGGCAGCCGCGTCGATCTCAACACGGACACGGCGATCGCGGTGCGGTTCACCGAGCGGGAGCGCGGGATCGAGCTCCTGCGGGGCGAGGCCAGCTTCGACGTCGTGCCCGATCCGAGCCGGCCCTTCGTCGTGCGCGGCGGCGGTCTGAGCGTGCGCGCGCTCGGAACCCGCTTCTTCCTGCGCGCGGACGGGGCCGACAGCCCGGTGGGGGTGGCGGAGGGGCGCGTCGACGTGTCGGGCGAGGGCGGGCGCGCCGTGGTCTCGGCCGGGGAGGAAGTCCGCCTCGGCGACGGCGCCCTGCAGGTGACCGCGGCGGATGTGGAGCGCGACACGGCGTGGCGCGACGGCCGGCTGATCTTTTCCGGAAAGCCCCTGGCCACGGTCCTGGCCGAGCTGAACCGCTACCGCCGCGGACGCATCCTGCTGCTCGACCGGACCCTCGGGGCGCGGCGCGTGACCGGCGCGTTCGATGCCCGCAACACCGACGACGCCCTCGACGTGATCGCCGCGACCATGGGCGCCCGCATCCGGCGCCTCTCGCCCCTGCTGGTGCTGGTCGGGTCGCCCCTCTGAGGGAAGGAAGCGGGCAGGCGAAAAAAATCATCCGCCCCACGTCAGGAGATCGCGCGTCCGTTGATCTTAAAGCTTGAGGGCGCGGACGACGCGAAGCGTGCCGCCCCTCCGGTTGGATCGATGGGGCTTTGGTATGGCGTCGCGCGCGCGCAGGTTTTCACGGGGCCGGATGGCGGGGATCGCGCTGGCGGGCGCGTCGGTCGCGGTGATGGCGCAGGCGGCCGCGCAAGCCGGCGCTCAGGCCGGCGAACCGAAACGCGCCCGCGGCCCGGCGGCGCGGACGATCCTGGCCGAAGCGCCGACGGCCGGCGAGCCGGTTCGTCTCGCCATCCCGAAGGGCTCGCTGGAGACCGGTCTCGTCGCCTTCACCGAGCAGGCCGGGGTCAAGCTCGTCTACCCGACCGAGCTGACGGCGCGGCTGGAGACGCAAGGGATCGACGGCGAGTTCGCCCCGATCGAGGCCCTGACCCGGCTCCTGGAGGGCACCGGCCTCACCTACCGGCCGGCCGGCGCCTCGACCATCACCCTGGTCAACCCGCGCTACGTCCAGCTCGGCCCGGCGCCCGCGGGCACGGTGACACTCGATGAATTGCACGTCCAGGGCCAGGCGCAGGGCCAAGGCCGCGCCGCGGCCGCCGGCCTGCCGCCGCCCACGGGCACGGTCGGGCAGCCGCCCGTCCCCTATGCCGGCGGCCAGGTCGGCTCGGGAACCCGGGTCGGCTTCCTGGGCAACCGCTCGGTCCTGAAGACGCCCTTCAGCATCACGGGCTACACGGAGAAGCTGATCGAGGATCAGCAGGCGGTGTCGCTCGCCGACGTCGTGCTCAACAACTCGTCCGTGCGCAACGACGCGCCGCCCTACAGCGAGCGCGACTCCTACTTCATCCGCGGCTTCTCGGTCACCAACCTCGACACCGCCTTCGACGGCCTGTTCTACCTCGCCAACCCGCGCCGCTCCTTCACCGAAGGTCTCGAGCGCGTCGAGATCCTACTCGGCCCGTCCGCGCTTCTCAGCGGCGGCACCGGCCGCGTCGGCGGCACGATCAACCTGATCCCGAAGCGCGCCTACGACGAGCCGTTCGCGCGGCTCACCACGACCTATCTCAGCGACGCGCAGATCTGGACCCATGCCGATCTCGGCCGCCGCTTCGGCGAATTCAAGGAATGGGGCGTGCGCTTCAACGGCGCCTACCGCACCGGCGCCACGCCGCTCGACAACAACGCGATCGAGGTGGGCGTGGCGGCGCTGGGCCTCGACTATCGCGGCGACCGGTTCCGCGCCTCGCTCGACATGACCCACTCGACGCAGAACGTCACGGCGCCGACCTCGCTGTTCAACGCGGTCGCGCCGGGCATCGCGATCCCGCGCGCCCCGAACAACCGCATCAACACCGCGAACCCGTTCGAGTACAACGACAGCCGCTACGGCATGATCGCCGGCCGGGCCGAGTACGACGTCCTGCCGGACACGACGGTCTACATCGCCGGCGGCGCCAGCCGCTACAACGAGGACTTCCTCACCTCGAACTACCGCGTGACGAGCCCGACCGGGCTGGCGACCAACACGCTCGCGATCCAGCCCCAGGAGATCCAGGGCCTCACCGGCGAGGTCGGCCTGCGCACCCGCTTCAGCACCGGCTTCCTCGACCATCAGGTGAACATCTCGGCCGTCGAGGCGAACAACAAGAACTTCCGCGGCGGCTTCGTCCCGCCCGTCTTCAACCCCTACACCATCAACATCTACAATCCGGTCTACCTGCCGACCGGATCGGTTCCGACGATCGGGCTTCCCCGCTCCGCCTCGCAGCCGCTCTTCGCCCAGCTCTCCGCCCGCAGCGTGGCGATCGCCGACACCCTCTCGCTCTTCGGCGACGACCGCTTCCTGCTGACGCTCGGCGGGCGCTACCAGGAGATCGACCAGCAGGGCTTCGCCACCCGGCCGGGGCCGACGCAGGGGCAGGTCACCTCGGACTATCAGGAGGGCCGCTTCAGCCCCGCCATCACCTTCGTGCTGAGCCCCTTCGCGAACCTGTCCTTCTACGGCAACTACATCGAGTCGCTCGATCCGGTGGCCGCGGCGCCGCTCACGGCGATCAACAGCAACGCGCTGTTCCCGCCCGCCGTCGGGCGGCAGAAGGAGATCGGCGTGAAGTACGATTTCGGCACCATCGCCGCCACGGCGGCGCTGTTCGAGATCGAGCTGCCCAACGCCTTCACCGATCCCGGAACCCGCATCTACTCGGTCAGCGGCCGTCAGCGGAACCGCGGCGTCGAGCTGAACGTGTTCGGCGAGGTCGTCCCGGGCCTGCGCCTGCTCGGCGGCGTCACCTTCATCGACGCGGAACTGGTCAACACCCCCGGTGGACAGTTCAACGGGAAGGCCGCGCCGGGCGTGCCGGATACGGCGTTCAACCTCTACGCCGAGTACGACCTGCCGCCGTGGCTGGCGCCGGGCCTGACCCTGACCGGGCGGGCGATCTACACGAGCAGCATGTTCTACGATCAGGCCAACACCCAGTCGGTCCCGGACTGGACCCGCTTCGATGCCGGCCTGCGCTACACGACCGAGGGCGTGAACGGAAAACCCGTCGTGTTCCGCGCCCTCGTCCAGAACTTGCTCGACGATTCGTACTGGGCCTCCGCCGCCCGCGGCTTCCTCGCCGTCGGCGCGCCCCGCACCTTCATCGTCTCCGCCTCGGTCGATTTCTGAAGCGCCTGACCGCACGGTCCCCGCCCCTCCCCGCCCCCTCGTCGTGACGGGGCGGGGCGCCCGGTCGTGCCCGCTCCCGCGGGCCGTCTGCCGTCGAAACGGGCAGAGATCCGGGAGCGACTGCCCGCCGCCTGCCCAGCCCGCCCCGCCGCGGCGGTCACGACGGCCAAGCTGACCGCTCTGTGCCTTTTGTGGCTTCTGGCACGCGTCCTGCAATGTGGTTTTTGACCGCTTTGATGGATGCGTGGGAACTCGGGAGCCTCAGCATGGCCGGCATGATGGACCGCAGACGGTTTCTGCGAGGGGCGTTGCAGGGCAGCGCCGCGGCTGTGGGATTTGCCCAGATCAATCCCGACTTCCTGATCTCATCGGCCTTCGCGCAGACGGGCAAGCCGCTGGTCTTCCTCTCGGCCGAGAACATCACCGGCAACTGGGATCCGACCGCCCACACCACGCTCTCGCAGAAGAACATCGAGGGCTTCGTGATGGGCTTCCTGACCCGCACGCCGATGACCCTCGATGACCCCGGCAAGGTCGTCTACGAACTCGCCACCGACATCCAACTCCTCGATCCGCACCGCCTGCAGATCAAGCTGCGCAAGGGCGTGCATTTCCACGACGGCAAGCCGTTCGGGCCCGAGGACGTGAAGGCGACCTTCGCCTACGGCGCGGGCAAGGACCGGCCGGCGCAGTGGTATCCCGGCCCGACCGAGACGCTGACGATCACCACCCCCGACGACGAGACCGTGATCGTCGACACCTCCAAGGGCGGCTACCCGGCCCACCTGTTCATCTTCCTCGCCTCGTTCCTCCCCATCCTCTCGGCCAAGGACGTGGCCGAGGGGCCGGGCGGCGCCCTCAGTCGGCGCCTGAACGGGACGGGTCCGTTCCGCTTCGTCGAGCAGCGCGGCAACGACACCGTGCTCAAGGCGTACGACGGCTATTTCCGCGGCAAGCCCGGCATTCCCGGCATCGACTTCACCTTCACCGGCGACTCGACCACGCGGATGCTGTCGCTGATGAACGGCCAGGCCTCGATCGTCGAGCGGCTCGAACCCGAGCAGGTCGAGACCGTGAAGGGCAATCCGAAGATCGCGGTCAACGCGGTCGTCTCGGTCGAGAACAAGTATCTCTGGTTCCGCTGCTCCAAGCCGCCCTTCAACGACGTACGGCTGCGCATGGCCGCCTGCCACTCGATCGACCGGGCGATGCTCCTGGAGATCCTGGGCGCGGCGGGCCACGCCTCGGCCAACTTCATCTCGCCGGTGAAGTTCGGCTACGTCGACCTCAAGGATTACCCGGCCTACGACCCCGCCAGGGCCCAGGCGCTGCTCGCCGAGGCGGGCTTCCCCAAGGGCAAGGGGCTGCCGCCGCTCGAATACATCACCTCGGTCGGCTTCTATCCGAAGACCAAGGAGTACGGCGAGGTCATCACCGCGATGCTCAACGAGCAGGGCTTCCCGGTGAGCCTCACGGTGCTGGAGCCGGCGGCCTGGAACGAGCGGCTCTATCACCGCCCCGGCGGCGGGCCGGGCCACATGGTCGATTGCGGCTGGTCCACCGGCTCGCCCGAGCCGGATCTGGTGCTGCGCACCCACTTCCACTCCTCCTCGCACCGGATCACCGGCATCGAGGATGCGGAGATCGACGCGAGCTTGGACAAGGAGCGCGCGGCGCCGACCCTGGAGGCGCGCAAGGCCGTCCTCCAGAACGAGACCATGCCGCTGCTCGCGGCCAAGGTGCCGGCCCTGTCGCTGTTCACCTCGGTGATGATCCACGCGATGCAGCGGGACCTGAAGGGCCTCTACGTCTACCCGGACGGCTCCATCGACGCCTCGAAGACCGCCTGACCGGACTGCTCGCGCCCGGCCCGCGACCCGGCCCGCCGATCCCGTCACCGGACCCGGAACCGTCGATGTTCGTTCTCAGCTTCCTGGCCCGGCGCCTCGCGCAGGGTGCGGTCATCATCTTCCTCGTCTCGCTGCTGATCTTCACGCTCCTGCGGGTGATGTCGGGCAATCCGGTGCGCCAGATGGTGGGCGGGATGGCGCCCGACTCCCTGGTGGAGGAGATCGCCACGACGATGGGCCTGCGCGATCCGATCATCGTGCAGTTCGGCCGCTACGCGGCCCAGGTGGTCCAGGGCGATCTCGGCCGCAGCTTCATGCGGCCGGCCAACGGCGCGGCGACGGGCGGCGCGAATTTCGACGATCTGACCCGCGGCGCGCGGGCCGGGGTCGGCGACCTCATCCTCGCCGCCCTGCCGATGACCCTGCAGCTCGCCGCCCTGGCGCTCGCCATCGCGCTGGCCTTCTCCTGCCTGCTCGGGATCGCGGCGGGCCTGCGCCCCGGCGGCGTCTTCGACCGGATCGCCTTCGCGGTCTCCTCGATCTTCATCTCGATCCCGAACTTCTGGCTCGGCATCGTGCTCGCCCTGCTCCTGTCGGTGAAGCTCGGCTGGCTGCCGGCGATCGGCTACGGCGGCTTCTCCTACACCGTGCTGCCGGCCCTGGTGCTCGCGGTCGAAGTGTCGCCGGTGCTGATCCGGACCCTGTCGAGCGCGGTGGCCGCGCAGATGGGCGAATCCTACGTCGCCGTCGGCCATGTCCGCGGCCTGTCGCGCCCGCGGATCGTCGCCGCGCACGCCCTGCGCAACGCCTCCGTGCCGCTCCTCAACCTGCTCGGCGTGCAGTTCTCCTCGCTGCTCGGGGGCGTGATCATCGTCGAATACATCTTCGACTATCCCGGCCTCGGGCTGCTCACGATCAACGCCGTGCTCCAGCGCGACTTCCCGCTGATCCAGGGCATCGCGATCGTCACCAGCGCGATCTTCGTCCTGATCAACATCCTCGTCGATCTCGCCGCGACCACCATCGATCCGAGGCTCGAATACTGATGGACGTCGTGGATTCCTCCCTGGCGATCGTGCCGCCGCGCGTCGACGTCACGGCGTCGCGCTCCATCGGCCGGCGCATCCTCGGGCGCGCCGCCCGCTCCGGGGGCTTTCGTGTCGGCGTCGCCGTGCTCGCCCTCCTCGTGCTCGCCGCCGCGCTCTATCCCGAACTCAGCGGCATCGATCCGGCGATGCGGGACATCCGGGCGCGCCTGCTGCCGCCGCTGTTCCTTGGCGACAAGTGGAGCTGGGTCCACCCGCTCGGCACCGACCAGATCGGCCGTGACATGCTGGTGCGCTGCCTCGTCGGCCTGCGCTATTCCCTGCTGATCGGCGTGGCGTCCGTTGCCGTCACCGTGGTCATCGGCTGCGCCCTCGGCACGGTCGCCGGCTATTTCGGCGGGCGCACCGACACGGTGATCATGCGGATCACCGACGCGCAGCTCTCGATCCCGATGATCATCCTGGCGATCGCGGTGCTCGGCGCCGACCGCCCGACGATTCCCGCCATCATCCTCGTGCTCGGCCTGTCGAACTGGCCGGTCTACGCCCGGGTCATGCGCTCGGTGGTGATGGCCGAGCGCGGGCGCGAATACGTCCGGGCGGCGCAGGTCTCGGGCGCCACGCATCCGCGCATCATCCTGACGCTGCTGGTGCCGCTCCTGGTGCCGCCGCTGCTCTTCACCTCGGTGCTCGACGTGGCGCGGATGATGATCTTCGAATCGACGCTGGGCTTCCTGGGCCTCGGCGTGCAGCCGCCGACGCCGACCTTCGGCAGCATCATCGCCGACGGGCGCAAGTACCTGCTCAACGCGTGGTGGATCGCCACCATGCCCGGCGTGTTCCTGTGCCTGACGCTGACGGGCATCAACCTGATCGGCGCCGCCTTCGAGCGCGCCCGCAACTCGATCCACGGGGGCGCGTGATGGAACCGGTGCTCTGCGTCCGCGACCTCACCGTCGCCCTCGCCCTCCCGGGGCGCGAGCGGACGATTCTCGACGGGATCGGCTTCGACGTCGCCCCGCGGGAGATCGTCGGCGTGGTCGGCGCCTCCGGGGCGGGCAAGACGGTGCTGTCGCGGGCCGTGGTCAACTGGATCACCGCCCCGCTCGCGATCCGCTCCGGCGAGGTCCGCTTCCGCGGAAAGGATCTGCTGGCGCTGCCGCCGCGGGCGATGCGGGGGCTGCGGCGCGACATCGCCTATGTCGGCGCCGACCCGATGGGCGCCCTCGACCCGACCCTGCCGGTCGGGCGCCAGATCGTCGAGAAGCTGCGCGCGGTGATGCCGGAGGTGGGCGCGCGGGAGGCGCAGGCGCGCGTGATCGCCCTGCTCGACGCGGTGCGCATCCCCTCCGCCGCGTCGCGCTTCCACGATTACCCGTCGCAGTTCTCCGGCGGGATGATGCAGCGCGCGCTGATCGTCGACGCCATGGTCTCGAACCCGGCGCTGCTGGTGGCCGACAACGTGACCCAGCCCCTCGACGTGACCGTGGCCGCCCAGGTGATCCGCCTGATGCGCGAACTCACCGAGCGCTTCGAGACCGCGATCCTGTTCGTCTCCTCCTCGCTGCCCGTGGCGCGGGAGGCGGCGAGCCGGACCCTGGTGATCGACGGCGGCCGGCTGGTCGAGGAGCAGCCGACCGAGGCGCTGATCGCCGCCCCGCGCCACGCCTATACCCGCGATCTCGTCGCGCAGATCCCGGTGATCTGGGGCGAGCGCCCGAGCCTGCCCGCTGTCCCGCGGGCCGCCGGCGCGCAGGCGGCCGAGGCGATCATCAGCCTGCGGGACGTGTCGCAAACCTACCGGGTGAAGCGCCGCGGCAGCTTTGCCGGCACGAGCGACCTGCGCGCGGTCCGCAACGTCACCTTCGACATCGCCAGGGGCGACAGCTTCGCCGTGGTCGGCGAATCCGGCTGCGGCAAGTCCACCCTGATGCGGTTGCTCAGTCGCCTGGAGCGCCCGAGCGGCGGCAGCGTGCTGTGCGAGGGCCGCGACATCGCCGGGCTGTCGGGATCGGAGCTCCTCGGCTTCCGCCGCAAGCTGCAGCTGGTGCTGCAGGACCCGTTCAACTCGCTGCCGCCGCGCACCGGCATCGGCGCCATGCTGGAAGCCCCCTTGCGCACCCATGGCTGGCGCGACGCCAAAAAGATCCGCGAGCGGGTGCGCGCGGTGATGGACGATGTCGGCCTGGCGCCCGCGCTCTACGACGACCTGCCGCTCGGGCTCTCGGCCGGGCAGCGCCAGCGGATCAACGTCGCCCGCGCCATGGTGCTCGAGCCCGAGATCCTGCTGATGGACGAGACGCTCTCGGCCCTCGACCAGACCGAGCAGTTCAAGCTGCTCGCCCTGTTCGAGAAACTCCAGCGCGCGCACGGGCTGACCTACATCTACATCAGCCACGACCTCGCGATGGTGAGGAAGGCCTGCAACCGCGTCGCCGTGATGTATCTCGGCGAGGTCGTGGAGCTCGCCGAGAACGAGCGCCTGTTCTTCGATCCGGGCCATCCCTACACCCGCGCCCTGCTCTCGGCGATGCCGGCCCTGGAGGCGCGGCGCTACCGGCCGGAGGATTGCCTGATGGAGGGCGAGCCGCCGAGCCCGATCGACCTGCCGCAGGGCTGCGCCTTCCGCTCCCGCTGCCCGCAGGCCTTCGACGCCTGCGCCCATCACCCGCCGTTCCTCACCGTGCGCGGCGCGCGCGACTTCGCCGCCTGCCACCGCGTGCCGGGAGCCGGCGCCGCCCTGCTCGCGGGCGCCGCCTGATGCCGTCCTTCCCCGAGATATCAATGAGATCCATGCCCGACATGACGGCCGACAGGATGGCTCTGCCCCCCGTGCGGATCGACCCCGACCGCCTCCGGGCGATGATGGAGGCGATCTCCGTCTTCGGCGGCGGGGCCGACGGCGCCCTGACCCGCCTGACGCTCTCGCCCGAGGACGGGCAGGCGCGCGACTGGCTCGCCGCGTGGTTTTCCGCGCACGGCTTCGCGCCGCGGGTCGATGCCATCGGCAATCAGTTCGGTTTCCTGGACCTTGCCGGACCCGGCGCGCCGACGGTGATGGTCGGCTCGCATCTCGACAGCCAGCCCAATGGCGGCCGCTTCGACGGGACGCTCGGCGTGCTCGCCGCCTGCGAGGCGCTTCTCTCCGTGCGCGAGGCGCTCGAGGCGGCGGGCGCGACCGCGGCCTGCAACGTCGCGGTCGCCAACTGGACCAACGAGGAGGGTGCCCGCTTCCAGCCGAGCCTGCTCGGCAGCAGCGTCTTCACCGGCGCGGCCGGCCTCGACTGGGCGCTCGACCGGCGCGACGGCGACGGCGTCACGGTGGCCGAGGCCCTGTCGCGGATCGGCTATGCCGGCAGCGATCGGGTGCCGGTGCCCGACGCCTTCATCGAGCTGCATATCGAGGGCGGGCCGATCCTGGAGCGCGAGGGCCTGCGCTTCGGCGCCTTCACCCGCTACTGGGGCGCTACCAAGTACCGCCTCGCCTTCCTCGGGCGTCAGGCCCATACCGGCCCGACGCCGATGGCCGAGCGGCGCGACGCGCTTCTCGGCGCCGCCTACCTCATCGCCGACCTCAAGGCGATGACGGCCGATTACGGCCTCGACCTCCACACCTCCGTCGGCCGGCTCGAAGTGCGGCCGAACTCGCCCAACACCGTGCCGAGCGAGGCGGTGCTGTTCATCGAGCTGCGCTCCGGCTCGCCCGCGATCCTGGAAGAGGCCGAGCTTCGGCTGAAGGCGGCGATCGAAGGGGCGGCCGCCCGCGCCGGGATCGGCCACGAGGTGCGCGCGATCGACCGCCGCGCCGCCGGGCCGATGGCGCCGGGCCTCGTGCGGCTCGCCGAGCGCGCGGGCGCCGCCAACGGCACGACGACCCGCCACCTCGACACGATCGGCGGCCACGACGCCGTCAGCCTCTCCGCCGTCTGCCCCTCGGTGGTGCTGGCGGTGCCCTGCCGCGGCGGCGTGATGCATCACCCGACCGAGTTCGCGAGCCCGGAGGATCAGGCCTTCGGCACCCAGGTGCTGGCCGACATGCTGATGATCCTGGCGGTCGAGGGCATGGCCGCGATCGAGACCGCGGGAGGGGACCGGTGAAGGCGCCGGGCGCCCCCGCGGACGCGTCGGAGCGGCTGGCCGAGGCCGCCCTGGCGCAGGCCTTTTCCGCCCGGCCGGAGCTTCGGGGGACGGCGCCGCATTACGCCGTCGCGGTGCCCGGCCTCGCCTCGCCCTCCTATCACGGGGTCGAATCCGCGACCTATCGCGTGGCCGTCTCCGCGGGCGCCGAACCGACCCTGTTCCTCAAGGTCTCCGAGCCCTGCGCCGCCGCGCTCCTCGACCCCGCCGCCGCGTTCCGCGCGGCCGAAGGCATCGCCGCCCTCGGCCTCGCGCCGGAGCCGCTGCACCTCGCGGAGGAGGAGGGCGCGATCCTGTTCCGGTGTCTCGGCCCGGACTGGCGCCCGGCCACCCTCGATACGCTGCAGCGGCCGGACGCCATGGCGACCGTGATCGACGCCTTCCGCCGCATCGGCGCGGGTGACGCCTTCGGGCGCCGCTGGAGCGTGTTCGCGGCGATCCGTGAGCTGCGCGCCCTGCTCGGGCCGGACGCCGACAGCCTGCCGCCCGACGCGTGGTTCCTGTTCGACTGGGCGGAGGCGATCGAGGCGGCGCTGACGGCCGCCGGCACCGATATCCGCCCGGCGCATGCCGACCCGCACGCCTCGAACCTGCTGTTCGGCCCCGACGGCACCCTGCGGCTCGTCGATTTCGACATGGCCTGCGACACCGACCCCCATTACCAGCTCGGCGCCTTCCTCAACGAGGCCTGCCCCTTCGAGACGGCGATGATGGCCGGCATCGAGATGGCGGAAGGCGCGTTCCGGGCGGACGCGTTCAACCGCGCCCGCGCCTACGCCGCCGCCGACGACCTGCACTGGGGCTTGCGGGCGCTCGCGATGGACCGGCTCTCGCCGCGCCGCGCGCTCGAATTCCGCAAATACGCCGCGTGGCGCTTCCTGCGCTGCCGGATGCGCGTCGGCCGGCCGGGCTTCGAGGAAACCCTGAGGTCGCTGTGAGGAGGTCGCCATGATCGCTCTGGGTCACGCCGCCACGGAGGCCGAGCACGCCTTCGAGGCGGCCCTGCGCGCCGTCCCACGCTGGCAGGGGCGGCCGACGCGCTATCGGCCGGTTCTCGGCGGGATCAGCAACGTCAACTGGCGCGTCGAGATCGAAGGCGAGCCGCATCCCTACTTCGTCAAGATGCCCGGCCGCGGCACCGAGATGTTCATCGACCGCGCCGCCGCCCGCGCCGCCAGCCGGCAGGCGGAGGTGATCGGCCTGGGCCCCCGCACCTTCGACGACCTCGACGCGCAGGGCATCGAGATCGCCGAGTTCGTGGACGGGCGCCGCCCCTCGACCAACCGCGACTTCGCCGACCCGGCCGTGCGGGCGGAGGCCGTGCGCGTCTACCGCCGCTTCCACGCGGCGCCGCTCCTGCCGCTGACCAAGACCGTGTTCGACATGATCGACGAGCACGATGCCCAGGCGGCCGAACTCGGCGCCCTCCTGCCCCCGGACCAAGCCTGGCTCACCCGCCAGACCCGGCTCGCGCGGGCGGCGCTGGAAGCCTCGGGCCTCGACCTCGTGCCCTGCTTCAACGATCCGATGCCGGGCAACTTCCTCATCGGCGAGGACGGCTCGATTCTGCTGATTGACTTCGAATACGCCTCGAACAACGACCGGCTCTACGACATCGCGATCTGGAGCGGGGAGATGTTCTTTTCCGAGAGCGTCGACCGCGCGCTGATCGAGCAGTATTTCGGCCGCTACGACGAAGCGTTGTTCGCGCGCCTGATGGTGCACAAGGCGCTCGCCGACGTGAAATGGTCGACCTGGGCCATGGTGCAGAACCGCATCTCCACCCTCGACTTCGATTTCTACAAGTACGGAATCTGGAAACACATGCGCGCCCGTTCGATCATGACCGACCCGCGCTGGCCGCTCTTCTTGAAGGCGCTGTGAGGATGGCCTCGTCCGCACTGCCGGCCCCGGAAGACATCCTCGCCTTCGCCGCCGACCTCGCCGACGCCGCCCGCCCGCTGGCGCTCGCCTACTTCCGCACGCCGCTCGACATCCTGTCCAAGGCCGACGAGAGCCCGGTGACGGTGGCCGACCGCACCATCGAGGCGCATCTGCGCGGCCTGATAGAGGCGCGGTTTCCCGATCACGGCATCTTCGGCGAGGAGATGGGCGTGAAGGCCGGCACGACGCCCGAGGGCGGCCCGGTCTGGGTGATCGACCCGATCGACGGCACCAAGAGCTTCGTCACCGGCCTGCCGCTGTTCGGCACCCTGATCGCCTTCCTCGACGGCGGGGTGCCGGTGGTCGGGCTGATCGACATGCCCGCCCTCGGCGAGCGCTGGACCGGGCTGCCGGGACAGGCGCGGTTCGGCGAAGCCCCCGCCCGCACCAGCTCCTGCCGCCGCCTGGCCGAGGCGCGCTTCTTCACCACCGCGCCCGAAGGCTTCACCGGCGCCGACGCGGCGCGCTACCAGCGCCTCGTCGCGCGGACGGCCCTGCGCCGATACGGCGGCGATTGCTACGCCTACGGCCTGCTGGCCTCGGGCCATTGCGACCTGATCGCCGAGACCGGCCTGCAGCCCTACGACGTCATGGCGCTGGTGCCGGTGATCCGGGCGGCGGGCGGGGTCATCACCGACTGGAACGGCGAGGACCTTACCCTCGACTTCGACGGGCGCGTGCTCGCGGCGGCGACCCCGGACCTGCACGCCGAGGCGCTGGCGATCCTGCGGGGGTGAAGCCGCCGGAACCGGCGGTTTCCGCCGCGTCGCGGTTTGCCAAGGGGATGTCGCTGGTGTGGAAGCGACGCGGACCCCGACGAACAATAATTCCCGAAAGCCAGATACGGCTCGGGAGGTCCCCATGCTCGATGTGACGCCGACCCCGCTGCAGCGCCTCCTGCGCGAGCGTCGCCCCGGCTACACCCTCGCGGCCCCGTTCTACCTCAGCCCCGAGGTGTTCGAGGCCGACATGGAGGTCATCTTCGGGCGCCACTGGATCTATGTCGGCGTCGAGCCCGACGTGCCGGAGGCCGGCGACGTGATGGTCGTCGATATCGGCAAGGCCTCGGTCGCCATCGTGCGCGACGACGACAACGAGATCCGCGCCTTCCACAACGTCTGCCGCCACCGCGGCGCGCGCCTCGTCCACGAGGAGAAGTCCACCGTCGGCAACCTCGTCTGCCGCTACCATTCCTGGACCTACGACCTCACCGGCAACCTCATCCACGCCGAGCATATGGGCCCGGACTTCAACAAGGGCTGCCACGGCCTCAAGCCGGTCCACATCCGCTCGCTCGCCGGCCTGCTCTTCATCTGCCTCGCCGACGAGCCCCCGGCCGATTTCGACGACATGGCCGCGCGGCTCGGCCCCTATCTCGAGCCGCACAACGTGCGCGAGACCAAGGTCGCCTTCCAGAAGGACATCATCGAGCCCGGCAACTGGAAGCTCACGATGGAGAACAATCGCGAGTGCTACCATTGCGGCGCGAACCATCCCGAGCTGACCGTGCCGCTCTTCGCCTACGGCTTCGGCTTCGCCCCCGAGGAGATGGACGAGCACGACCGCGCCAACGCCGAGCGCTACGGCTGCCTGCTCAAGACCCGGCACGCGGAGTGGGAGACCGAGGGGCTGCCCTCGAAGGAGATCGACGAGCTCGACACGATGGTCACGGGCTTCCGCACCGAGCGGCTGCCGCTCGACGGCGACGGCGAGTCCCACACCATCGACACCAAGGCCGCCTGCAAGAAGCTCCTGGGCAACCTCACCAGCGCCAAGGCCGGCGGCCTCTCGGTCTGGACCCAGCCGAATTCCTGGCACCACTTCCTCGGTGACCACATCGTCACCTTCTCGGTGCTGCCGCTCGATGCCGAGCGCTCGCTGCTGCGCACCAAGTGGCTGGTGCACAAGGACGCGGTCGAGGGCGTCGATTACGATCTCGCCAACCTCATCAGCGTCTGGGAAGCGACGAACGATCAGGACAGCGAGCTCGTCGGCATCTGCCAGCAGGGCGTGTCGAGCCCGGCCTACGAGCCCGGCCCCTACTCGCCGCACACCGAGATGCTCGTGGAGAAATTCTGCAACTGGTATGTCGGCCGCATGGCCGCGCATCTGGGGCGCTGAGCCATGGCGTCGGTCCCCGCCTCGGCCGAGCCGGCCGCCGCGCGGCTCGCGGCCTCCGCGCCCTGGGATGCGGAGGCCGACGACGCCCTGGTCTGCCTCGCCGTGCGCGACGAGACGCACGACGTGAAGACCTTCGTGCTCGCCCCGAAGGAGCCCCGGCGCTTCGCCTACGCGCCGGGCCAGTTCCTGACCTTCTCCTTCGAGATCGGCACGGACACGATCCACCGCTGCTACACGATCTCCTCGGCGCCGACCCGGCCGAACGCGGTCTCGTTCACCGTCAAGCGCGTGCCCGGCGGCCCGGTCTCGAACTGGCTGCACGACAATCTGAAGCCCGGTGCGGTCGTGCGGGCCCTGGGGCCGATGGGCGAGTTCTCCTGCTTCACCCATCCGGCACAGAAATACCTGCTCCTGTCGGGCGGCAGCGGCGTCACGCCGATGATGTCGATGGCGCGCACCTTCCACGATCTCGGCGAGGCCCGCGACGTGGCCTTCGTCCACTCCGCCCGCTCGCCCGCCGACATCGTGTTCCGGGGCGAACTGGAGACGATGGCCCGGCTCGATCCCGGCTTCCGCTTCCACGCGGTCTGCGAGACGGATTCCCCGGACGAGGTCTGGGCGGGTCCGAAGGGCCGGCTATCGCTGGAGATCCTGCGGGAGGCGGTGCCGGACTTCCTCGATCGGGAAATCTTCGTCTGCGGCCCCAAGCCCTACATGGACGCGGTGCGGACCATGCTGAAGGATGCCGGCTTCGACATGGCCCGGCACCATCAGGAGAGCTTCGACTTCGGCGAACTGTCGGAGTCCGAGCAGGCGGCGGCGACGGAGGCCGAGAAGGAACTCGACGCCGAGGCCGCGCCCGCGGGCGGCGTGCGCACCTTCCGGGTGGAGTTCGCCAAGACCCGCCGGGTGCTCGAATGCCCGGAGAACGAGACGGTGCTCGACGCCGCCCGCAAGGCCGGCATCCGCCTGCCCTCCTCCTGCGCCAAGGGCCTGTGCGGCACCTGCAAGTCGAAGCTCACCTCCGGCACCGTCGCCATGACGCATGCCGGCGGCATCCGTCAGCGCGAGATCGATGCCGGCATGGCGCTGCTGTGCTGCTCCAAGCCGACGAGCGACCTCGTCATCGAGCGCTGAGATCCCGCCGCCCGCGGCGGCCGGTCCTCCCAGCGTCCCAAGCTCCCCCCATCGCCTTCGGGAGTCGTCCCGTGATCGCCAATGCCGACGCGCTTCTGAAGCCGCTGACCATCAAGGGCCTCACCATCCGCAACCGGGTGATGTCCACGAGCCACGCCCCCGGCTACGGCCGGGATGGCAAGCCGCAGGAGCGCTACCAGCTCTATCACGCCGAGAAGGCCAAGGGCGGCATCGGGCTCACCATGTTCGGCGGCTCGTCCTCGGTCGCCGTCGACAGCCCCGCCGCGCCCTGGAACCAGATCTCGGTCGCCGACGACTCGGTGATCCCGTACTTCCGGCAATTCGCCGACCGCGTGCACGCGCATGGCGGCAAGCTGATGATCCAGCTCACCCATATGGGCCGGCGCACCAAGTGGGACACCGAGCACTGGCTCCCCACGATCTCGCCCTCCCCCCGGCGCGAGCCCGCCTCCCGCACCATCCCGAAGGAGATGGAGGCGGAGGACATCGCCCGCGTCGTGAAAAGCTTCGCGCAAGCCGCGCGCCGCTGCCGCGAGGGCGGGCTCGACGGCTGCGAGGTCTCCGCCGCCCACGGCCACCTGATCGACCAGTTCTGGTCGCCGTCGGTCAACCAGCGCACCGACAAGTACGGCGGCAGCCTGGAGAACCGGATGCGCTTCGGCATCGAGGTGCTGGAGGCGATGCGCGCCGAGGTCGGCGACGACTACGTCATCGGCATCCGCATGTCCGGCGACGAGATGATCGCCGACGGCCTGAGCCAGGAGGATTGCCTGACGATCGCCGCGGAATACGCCCGGCGCGGGCTCGTCGACTTCCTCAACATCCTCGGCGGCCAGGCGCGCGACCACATCGCCCACGCGATCTCGCTGCCGAACATGTCGTTCCCCGTGGCGCCGTTCCTGTTCCTGCCGAGCGCGATCAAGCGCGAGGTCGACGTGCCGGTCTTCCATGCGCAACGCGTGACCGACCTCGCCACCGCCGCCCGCGCGGTGGCGGAGGGCCATGTCGACATGGTGGCGATGACCCGCGCCCACATCGCCGACCCGCATCTCGTGAAGAAGCTCTCCGAGGGCCGGGCCGACGACATCCGGCAGTGTGTCGGCGCGGGCTACTGCATCGACCGGATCTATGTCGGCGGCGACGCGCTCTGCATCCAGAACGCCGCCACCGGCCGCGAGGCCACCATGCCGCACGAGATCCGCAAGGCGGATCTGCGCCGCCGCGTGGTGGTGATCGGCGCCGGCCCCGGCGGGCTGGAGGCGGCCCGCGTCTGCGCCGAGCGCGGCCACGCGGTCGTGCTGTTCGAGAAGGGTGCGGCTGCCGGCGGCCAGATCTCCATCGCGGCCAAGGCCGGCTGGCGCGAGGCGATGTCGGGCATCACCCGCTGGCTGGTGTCGCAGGTGACGAAGCTCGGCGTCGATCTGCGCCTCAACACCGAGGCGACGGAAGAGGCCGTGCTCGCGGAAAAGCCCGATGTCGTCATCGTGGCGACCGGCGGCACGCCGTTCCGCGGCCACGCCAAGGGCGCCGAGCAGCACGCGGTCACCACCGCCGAGGTGCTGACCGGCGCGGTCGAGCCCACCGGCTCGGTCCTGCTCTATGACGAGATGGGCCAGCACAACGCCGCGTCGGTGGCCGAGCAGCTGGCCAAGCGCGGCTGCCTCGTCGAGATCGCCACCCACGACCGGATGATCGCGGAGGAGGTCGGCACCACCAATCAGCCGATCCACCTGCGCGAATTGTACAAGCTCGGCGTGGTGATGAGCCCGAACATGGAGCTGATCGAGATTTTTCCGGAGGGCAACCGGCTGGTGGCGGCCCTGCGCAACACCATGACGGATGCGGAGGAGGAGCGGGTCGTCGACCGCGTGGTGGTCGATCACGGCACGCTCCCCGTGGACGGGCTCTACCGCGCGCTGAAGGCGTCTTCCGTCAACCACGGCCAGACCGATCAGGACGCGCTGCTGCGCGGCGAGCCGCAGCCCTACGACCTGTCGAAGGGCTACGCCCTCTACCGCATCGGCGACGCGGTCGCGGGCCGCAACATCCACGCGGCGATCTACGACGCCCTCAGGTTGTGCAAGGATCTGTGAGCTCTGTGAGGCGCTGAGCGGCGCCGCGTTCCCCCTCCCCCCTCTGCGGGGGAGGGTGGCCCCCGAAGGGGGTCGGGAGAGGGGAAACCCCGTCGCCGGATCGGTCGCAGCAGCGGACGAGGTGCGCCCCCTCCGGCACCGTCGCTCCCCTCTCCCGCCTGCTCCGCAGGCACCCTCCCCCGCAGAGGGGGGAGGGAGGTGCGGTCGCAGAGAGTGAGTTTCTTAACGTCGCCAAGCCCTTAGGCCCACCGTCATGACCAGCTTCGTGCCCCTGACCACGGTGTTTCCCGGCCTCGTGTGGCTGATGGCGGCGCTCGCCCTCGTCCAGACCGTGCGCCGGGCCGCGCTCTGGCGCGTCGGCGCGGCGGCGCCGGTGGCGTGGCTCGACGGGCTCGCCAAGCTGCCGAAGCGCTACCTCGTCGATGTCCACCACGTCGTGGCGCGCGATCCTTACGCCTCGCGCATGCACGCGGTCGTGGCTGGCGGCCTGCTCGCGTCCTCGATCCTGACCGCCCTGGCGATCCTGCCGCCGCTGGCCGGTTTCCGGCCCTATTGGTTCCTCGTGGCGCTCGCCTTCGGGGTGACGGCCGTCGGCTCGCTCCTCGTCGGCGCCCGGCGCTACCCGGCAAAGCAGAAGCGCCTCTCCGCCGGCCGCTTCCAGATCCTGCCCTTCCTCCTCGTCGCCTACGCCGTCGGCGGCACGCTCACCGCGCTGCTGCTGGCCCTCGGCGGCGGCGGCCTGCTCGGCTCGGTCGCGCTGGCGCTCGCGGCGGCGGGCGGGCTCGGCCTCGCCTTCGAGGTGCGCCACGGCCCGATGCGCCACGCCGCGGCCGGCGCGCTCCACCTCGTCGCCCATCCCCGGCCCGGCCGGTTCGAGGGCCGGCCCGACACCGCGCTGCAGCCCCTCGACCTCGACGCGCCGCGCCTCGGCGCGGAGATGCCCGCCGACTTCACCTGGAACCGGCTCCTGTCCTACGACGCCTGCGTCAGCTGCGGGCGCTGCGAGATCGCCTGCCCGGCCTTCGCCGCCGGCCAGCCGCTCAATCCCAAGAAGCTGATTCAGGATCTCGTCGCCGGCCTCTCCCCGGCCGAGCCTGCTTACGCCGGCAATCCCTATCCCGGCGGCCGGGCGGCGGAGGGCGAGCGCGGGGCGCTGGCCCGGCTGATCGGGCCGGACGCGCGCATCCACCCGGACACGCTGTGGTCCTGCACCACCTGCCGCGCCTGCGTCGAGGAATGCCCGATGATGATCGAGCACGTCGACGCCGTGGTCTCCCTGCGCCGCCACGAGACGCTGGAGCGCGGGGCCTTGCCGGAGAAGGCGGTCGTACCGGTGACGGAGCTGCGCCAGGCCGGCGATCCCGGCGGGCGCCCGCTGGCGTCGCGCACCGACTTCACCGCCGGGGTCGAGCTGCCGCGCATCGCCGAGCGTGGCGGGGCCGAGATCCTGCTCTGGCTCGGCGAGGGCGCCTACGACCTGCGCTACGGCCGCTCCCTGCGCGCCCTGGTGCGGCTCTTACGCGAGGCCGGCGTCGATTTCGCGGTTCTGGGAGCGGAGGAGCGCGACACCGGCGACCTCGCCCGGCGCCTCGGCGACGAGGCGACCTTCCAGGCGCTGGCGCGGGAGAATGTCGCGACCCTTCGAAAATACCGCTTCGAGCGGATCGTCACCGCCGACCCGCACGCGCTGCACGCCCTGCGCAACGAGTACCCGGCCATGGGCGGGCGCTACACGGTGGTGCACCACACCGCCTTCCTGCTGGAGCTGATCCGGGCGGGCAAGCTCACCCCCGGCCGCCTGCCGGACCTCTCGGTCACCTATCACGACCCCTGCTACCTCGCCCGCTACAACGGGGAGACCGAGGCGCCCCGCGCCGTGCTCGACGCGATCGGCGTCGCCCGCAGCGAGATGACCCGCTCGGGCCGCCGGGCGATGTGCTGCGGCGGCGGCGGCGGCGCGCCGGTGAGCGACGTTCCGGGCGAGCGGCGCATCCCCGACATCCGCATGGCCCAGGCGGCCGAGACCGGCGCCGGCATCGTCGCCGTCGCCTGCCCCTCCTGCACGGCGATGCTGGAGGGCGTGACCGACCGCAAGGCGGAGATCCGCGACGTGGCCGAATTGCTGCTCCAGGCGGTGGAGGCGGGCCGATGAGCCGCCCGCGCCGCGATCCGAGGGCCGAGCGGGCCTCCCACCGCGTGGCCGGCGAGGGCCCCCGCCCGCGCTACGACCGCACCCGGACCGCCGCCGGTTCCGGACGGCTCCGCCGCAATCCGCGGGCCGAGCGCGCGGCGCAGCGCATCGGCGGCGGGGCGCGGCCGCGCTACGATGTCAGTCAGGCCGCCCGTCCCGTCGGGGACGCGGTCGCCGCCGCGCCGCGGACCATGCCCGCGGCGGAGGCGCCCAAGACCATCATCCTCGAAGCGCCCGCCTTCCTCGTCGCGGTGGTGCCGGACGCCCCCGGCGGCCGGCTCTCGGGCCACGACCGGCAGGTGCTCGGCGCCGCCCGGGCGCTCGCCGGGCGCGAGGGCGGTGTCGCGGTGGTCGTCGACGGCGCCTGCGAGGGGCTCGGCGCGGCCGGCGCCGACCGGGTGCTCCGGTGCGAGGGCGCGGAGGGCTACGATCCGGAGGCCCGCGCCGCCCGCGTCGAGGCCGCCCTCGCCGCGCTCGGGGCGCGCCACGTCCTGTTCCCGGAATCCCTCGACGGCGGCGACCTCGCCCGCCGCGTCGCGGTGGGCCTGAACGAGGCGCTGTTCACCCATGCCGAGGTGGTGGCCGCCAAGGGGCTCGTCCGCCCGGCCAGGGGCCGCCGGGTCGAGCAGAGCCTCGCCCCGCCCCGCCTCGCCACCGTGGCGCCGGACGCGGTCGCCGACTATGCCGGCCCGCCGCGGGAGGCGCGCGCCCTCCCCTTCGAGGGTGCGCCGCCACCGGACACTCCGAAAAGGATCGTGTCGGCGACGCGCATCCAGGCCGACCCCGCGACCGTGCCGCTGGCGCTCGCCGAATTCGTCGTCTCCGCCGGCAACGGCCTCACCGATCTCGACACCTTCCGCCGGGTGGTGACGGCGCTTCACGCGACGCCCGGCGCCAGCCGCGTGCTGTGCGACGCCGGGCTGATGCCGCGCCACAGCCAGGTCGGCGCCTCGGGCACGGTGCTCGCGGCGACCTGCTACTTCGCGCTCGGCATCTCCGGGGCGCCGCAGCATCTCCAGGGCGTCGCCGGCTGCGAGCACGTGGTGGCGGTCAACACCGACCTGCACGCCGCGATGATCGAGCGGGCGGGCCTCGCCGTGGTGCAGGACGCGCAGGCGGTGATGCCGGCCCTGCTGCGGCTGCTCGCCCAAGAGAATGGCGAACAGGCTGCCGGAGAGGAGATGGCGCCATGAGAATCGCGGTCCTCCTCTCCGCCGGCCTCCATCCCGTCTCCGGGGCGCCGGTGCTGCCGCGGGTCGAGGCGCAGGCGATCCGGATGGCCGCCGGGCTCGGTGCGCCGTCCGAGATTGTTGGCCTGCATGCCGGGCCGGAGGCCGCAGCGGTCGCCGAGGCCTTGGGCCAGGGGCTCGACCGCATCGAGCACGTCGCGATCGCGGCGGGCGACGACCCGGTGCCGGCGCTCGCCGCCCGGCTCGCCGCGCGGGCGCCCGACCTGATCCTGGCCGGACGGCGCAGCCAGGGCGGCGACGAGAGCGGCCTCGTGCCCTACGCGCTGGCCCGTGCCCTCGCGATCCCCCTGGTCTCCGACGTGGTCGCGGCGGCGTCCGAACCGGACGGCACCCTGCGCCTCGACCAGAGCCTCGGCCGCGGCGCCCTGCGAAGGCTGCAGGTGCGGGGACCGGTCGTCGTCACCTGCCACCCCGACGCCCCCGCCCCCCTCGCCTACGCCTACGGCCGCGCCCGGCGCGGCACCGTCGCGCCGCTGACCGTGGCGCCGGCCGCGCTCCCGGCCCCGGTCCTCGCGGTGGAGGAGCGGCCCTATCGCCGCCGGCCCAAGATCGTGAAGGGGGCGCCCGCGGGCGGATCGGCGGCGGAGCGGCTGAAGGCGGCCACCGGCGAGGGCGGCGCGGCCTCGAGCGGCCGGCTCCTGATCGACCCCGATCCCGAGGAGGCCGCCCGCGAGATCCTGGCCTATCTCCGGCAGATCGGCGTCCTGGCGCCGGCCGGCGCGCAACCGAAGACCTGAACAGAGTGGAACACCACCCCATGCCCCTGAGCCCGGACGACCTGCTGGCGCGGCTGCGCGAGCGCGGCATCGCCTACAAGCTGACCGAGCACGAAGCCGTCCTCACCGTCGAGGCGATGATGGCGGTCTGCGGCGACATCGCCGGCGCCCACACCAAGAACCTGTTCCTGCGCGACGGGAAGAAGACCTACTTCCTCCTCACGCTCCGGCACGACGCCCAGGTCGATCTCAAGGCGTTCCGCGCCGTGCTCGGCGCGCGCGGCGGCCTGTCCTTCGCGAGCCCGGAGGCTTTGCGCGAACTCCTCGGGGTCGAGAGCGGCGCCGTCTCGCCGCTGGCGGCGCTCAACGCCGCGCCGGGCAGCGTGCGGGTGTTCCTTCAGGACAGCCTGCTGGACGCGACGCGGATCAACATCCACCCGCTCGTCAGCACGCGCACCCTGTCCCTCGTCCCGGCCGACCTCGTGGCGGTGCTGCGCGCCGAGGGGCACGAGCCCACGCCGGTCGCCCTGCCGGAGAGCGCGGCGGCCTGAGGCCCCGTCCGAAGCGGGCAAGCCGGAGCAGCGGGGCGCGCTTCGCGGCGCCGCAGCGCATTCGTACTGCTCTTACGGTGTCCGGTTGATCGCTTCGGGTTTGACTCCACCCCGTCATTGCGAGGCGGAGCCGAAGCGATCCAGGGCGCGCCCTATCCGGAAAGGTCGCGCCCTGGATTGCCACGGCTTCGCCTCGCAATGACGGAGAAGGCACCGGGCCGATCAATCGGACGTCGCAACGCCTCCGTCGTTCCGGGTTCGCTTGCCAGCGCCCTGGAATGCCGGTGACGCGGGGACAGCGGTTCCTCGAACCGTCCGCCGAGGGCGCCCTCAGGCGGCCTGCAGGGTCACCGGGAAGGCGAGCGCCGCGAAGAGCGGCGCGATGGTCCGCCCCTCGGCATAGGCCGGCTCGGCGCCGGTCCTCAGCGCCGACAGGGCGCCGCGGGTCAGGCCGATATCGTCCAGCGCCGCGTCGCTCAGGTCCATGAGCGTCTCTTCTTCGACCCGCGCGCGGAGATGGGCGCGAACACTCTCGAAAACCTTGTTGAACATGGGATGAACCTCGATCGCGCCGTCGTTGATCAAGACGAGGACGGCCCGCGTCGACGTTCATATGAGGCTTCCTCAGTCGTCGGAGGAGCGCCAATGCTTGGGATCTGCTCTGCTTGATGCGCATGCATTGTGCAGGAAAGTCCCCATTTTTAGCAGTTTGCTTACCTATCATGCATGAGGCGGGCGTCCGCCTGACCGTTCACCTCGGGGCCGTGCCGGGCAAGAACCGGCCCGCCGACGAAAAAACCCCCTCCTCCGGGGTCGGAAGAGGGGGGTGCGGGATCGGTCACGGCCAGCGTGATACGGTTTCCGGTTGATTCCTTCGGTCAGACCCTGGCTTGTCCCCTCCCCCCTTGTGGGGAGGAGAGGAGCGACGGAGGCCGAAGCGATCAACCGGAAACGGTCTGATCGGGTGGGGCCCGGCGATGGCCGACCGGTCGCTTCGAGGGCGGAAGACCCGCGTCCTTCCTCAGCAGGCGGCGACGTTGACGGCCAGCCCGCCCAGCGAGGTTTCCTTGTACTTGGCCTGCATGTCGTGGCCGGTCTGGCGCATGGTCTCGATGACCTCGTCCAGGCTCACCCGGTGCTCGCCGTCGCCGCGGAGCGACAGGGACGCCGCCACCACCGCCTTGTTGGCGCCGAAGGCGTTGCGCTCGATGCAGGGCACCTGGACGAGGCCGGCGATCGGATCGCAGGTCATGCCGAGATGGTGCTCCATGGCGATCTCGGCGGCGTTCTCGATCTGGAAGGCCGAGCCGCCGAGCGCCGCGGTCAGTCCCGCCGCCGCCATCGCCGCGGCCGAGCCGACCTCGCCCTGGCAGCCGACCTCGGCTCCCGAGATCGAGGCGCGGGCCTTGATCAGCCCGCCGATGGCGGCGGCGGTGAGCAGGAAGTCGCGTCCGCGCTCGTCGCTCCAGTCGGGGCAGAAGTCGCGGGTGTAGCGCAGCACCGCCGGCACGATGCCGGCCGCGCCGTTGGTCGGCGCCGTCACCACCCGGCCGCCCGAGGCGTTCTCCTCGTTGACGGCGAGCGCGTAGAGGCTGATCCAATCCATGATCTCGTGGGCCGGGCGGCTGTTGGCGAGCCGCGTCGCCTCCAGCGACTCGTAGAGCCGCTTGGCGCGCCGCCGCACCCGCAGGCCGCCGGGCAACTCGCCGTCCATGCGCAGGCCGCGCTCGATGCAGGCGAACATCGCGTCGCGGATCGCGTCGAGGCCGGCATCGATCTCCGCGCGCGGGCGCAGGGTCAGCTCGTTGGCGAGCTGGATCTGCGGGATCGTCAGCCCGGTGCGCAGCGTCAGGTCGAGGAGCTCGCGCCCGCTGCCGAAGGCGAGCGGCGGCGGCTCCGCCCCGGCATCCCCGGCCGAGGCGGCTTCGGCCTCCGCGGCCGTGACGACGAAGCCGCCGCCGACCGAGTAGAAGATCTGGTCCTCGATCCGAGCACCGGCAGCATCGTCGGCGCAGAAGCGCATGCCGTTGGTGTGCAGCGGCAGGATGTCCTTGAAGTTGAAGACGAGGTCGCGCTCGGGCTCGAAACGGACGCCCGGGATGCCGAGGTCGCCGGTGCGGCGCAGTTCGTCCGCGAGCGGCCCGGTCCGGTCGGGATCGATCGTGGCGGGCGCGTGGCCCAGGAGCCCGAGCAGGATCGCCACGTCGGTGCCGTGGCCGCGGCCGGTCCAGGCGAGGGAGCCGTAGATCTCGGCGCTGATCCGGGCGACGCCGCCGCGGGCGAGCACGGTCTCGCGGAACCGGCGCGCCGCGACCATCGGCCCGACGGTGTGCGAACTCGACGGACCGATCCCGATCTTGAACAGATCGAAGGTGCTGATCATCGGGTCCGTTGCTCTCTCAAAAAAGCGCCCCTCCCGAGAGTGCCTCTCGCGAGACGCGGAGGCCCGTTCGGGGAGAGGCCCGTCACGACAGGGGACCGGGGCCTCGCGCGGGCCCTCGGCGAGGAGGTGGGATCGCCGCCGGCCCGCATCAATCCTGCGTCAATCCTGCATCAAGGCGCGGCCGGTCCTTCGACGCCGAACACGGCCTCATTGAGGAAACCGTGGACATAGGTCGAGAAGGAACGCCAGCACTCGACGCGATAGACGGGCGCCGCCGTCGGCCGGATCAGCACGATCTCGGCCTTGCCGAGCAGGGTGCGGGTGGCGCTGCCCGCGGGAAAGGCGGCTTCGGAGAGATCGAGCGGACAGCCGGCATTGAGCACCGCCGCCGCCTGCCGGCCCGACACGTCGATGCCGACATTGCGGTGCGAGACGTCGACCAGGGAATGGGGCAGGCCGGCGAGCCCTTCGTGGATGCGGCCCTGCAGCAGGTCGGCATCGGCCTCCGGGCCGCCGACGAGCCACTCGTCGGGTCCGAGGCGGGCGATCCAGGTCCCGGTGGTCACGCTCTCGCCGTCGGTGCCGTCGGTGCCGACGGTGTTAATTGGCGCGTCGAGCACGAGCCCGGCGACCTTCGGCGCGGCGCCGCCGGCGAGCCGCGCCCGCAGGGAGAAGCGCGCCTCGGCGCCCGCGGGCCGGACCGACACGCCCGGACCGGAGGCCGCGGGGCGGGACAGGGCGCCGAGCGGCAGGGCGCGGGCGGCGCGGTAGCGGGTCTCAAGCATTGATGCGCTCCCCCTGGACGTCGAAGAAGACCGGTTCGCAGACGGTGACGCGGGTGAACCCGTCCGGCGTGGTGACGTGGAGCTGGCCGCCCATCCGCGCGCGCCCGCATTCGACCAGGGCCAGCGCGATGGAGCGGCCGCAATTGGCGCTCCAGTAGCTCGACGTGACGTGGCCGAGCATGCGCATCGGGATCGGCTGATCGGTGTCGGCGACGATCTGCGCGCCCTCGTCGAGGACGAGCTTGGAATCGTCGGTCACGAGGCCGACGAGCTGCTTGCGGCCGGAGGCCACCACGTCGGGGCGCGCCAGCGAGCGCTTGCCGACGAAGTCGCCCTTGGCCTTCGGGATCATCCCGGCCATGCCGACATCGTCCGGGGTCACCGTGCCGTCGGTCTCCTGGCCGACGATGATGTAGCCCTTCTCGGCGCGCAGGACGTGCATGGTCTCGGTGCCGTAGGGCGTGATGCCGTGGGCCTGACCGGCCTCGAACACCGCCTCCCAGACCGCGCGGGCGTGGTCGGAGGGCACGTTGATCTCGAAGCCGAGCTCACCGGTGAACGACACCCGGAACAGCCGGGTCGGCACGCCGCAGATCGTGCCGGTGCGCATCGCCATGTGCGGAAAGGCTTCCGGCGACAGGTCGATGCCGTCGACGAGGGGCGCGATCACGTCGCGGGCCTTCGGGCCCTGGAGCGCGATCACCGCCCATTGCTCGGTGGTCGAGGTCAGGAACACCTCGAGGTCCGGCCACTCGGTCTGGAGGTAGTCCTCCATGTGGCCGAGCACGCGGGCGGCGCCGCCGGTCGTGGTGGTGACGTGGAAGCACGTGTCCGAGACGCGGGCGACGACGCCGTCGTCGAGGATGTAGCCGTCCTCCTTCAGCATCAGCCCGTAGCGGCAGCGCCCCGGCGCGAGCTTGGTCCAGGGGTTGATGTAGAGGCGGTTCATGAACTCGGCGGCGTCGCGGCCGACGATCTCGATCTTGCCGAGCGTCGAGGCGTCGAAGATGCCCACAGTCTCGCGCACCGCCCTGCACTCGCGGGCGACCGCGGCGTGGAGGTCCTCGCCGGCCTTCGGGAAGTACCAGGCGCGCCGCCACAGGGCGACGTTCTCGAACAGGGCGCCGTGGCTCTCGGCCCATTCGTGGATCGGCGTGGTGCGGATCGGATCGAACAGGGCGTGGCGGGCCGGACCCACCAGGGCGCCGAAGGTCACCGGCGTGTAGGGCGGGCGGAAGGTGGTGGTGCCCACCGCCGGCAGCGCCTTGTCGAGCTGCCCGGCGACGATGCCGAGGGCGTTCATGTTCGAGGTCTTGCCCTGGTCGGTCGCCATGCCCGTCGTGGTGTAGCGCTTGACGTGCTCGATCGACTGGAAGCCCTCGCGGACCGCGAGCTTGATGTCCTTGGCGGTGACGTCGTTCTGGTAATCGACGAAGGCGCGGACCTTGGGCGGGTTCGCGTCGGTGGGCATGATCCGCACCGGCTGGAAGCCGGTCGGCGTCACGGTGGCCTTGAAATCCCGCCGCTCGTCGGACCCCGCCGCGGCGGCGCCGGCGGCGAAGCCGTCCGCGAGGCAGGCGGCGAGATCGTAGCGGCCGCGCGCCGCGCCGGCCGAGCGCTCCGCCTGGGCCGACGTGCCGGGCACGAAGGCATCGATCCCCGCGTCGTAGGTCAGCTTGCCGCGCGATTGCGAGAACAGGTGCACGGCGGGCGTCCAGCCGCCGGACATGCCGACGCAGTCGCAGGAAAGAAGGCGACGGCCGCCGCACCGGCCGTCGCTCCCGACAGGCGCCACGATGAGACCCGTGACGCGCTTTCGGCCCTTGGAGCCGACCACGGTGTGGCCGGTCAGCACTTCGGCGCCGGCGGCGCGCAGCTGCGCCAGTTCCGGCCCGCAATCCGATTCCAGGCGCAGGTCGACGAGGGTGACGTCGAGACCGGCGGCGCGCGCGTCGAGCGCGGCCTGGTAGGCGGAGGCGCCGCTCGTGGCGAAGACGAGCTTGCGGCCCGGCGCCACGCCGTAGCGGTTGAGGAAGACCCGCACGCTCTCGGCGAGCATGATGCCGGGCCGGTCGTTGTCGGCGAAGACGAGGGGGCGCTCGTGGGCGCCGCCAGCGAGAACCACCTCGCCCGCCCGCACCTGCCACAGGCGCTCGCGCGGCGCCTGGCCCGCGGCCGACGTCAGGTGGTCGGTGACCCGCTCGGTCATCGCGACGTGGTTGTGGTTGTAGTAGCCGAAGGCGGTGGTGCGGGAGAGCAGGATCACGTTCTCGCAGCTGTCGAGTTCGGCCAGCGTCTCGGCGAGCCAGTCCGCCGCCGGGCGTCCGTCGATCTGCGCCGTCGTGTCGTGCAGGAGCGAGCCGCCGGGCTCCGGGCCCTCGTCGGCGAGGATGACCCGCTTGCCGGTGCGCGCCGCGGCGAGCGCGGCGGCGAGACCCGCCGGGCCGGCGCCGACGACGAGCACGTCGCAATGGGCGTGGCGGTTGGCGTAGCGGTCGGGATCGGCCTGGGTCGGCGCCTTGCCGAGGCCGGCGGCGGCGCGGATGAACGGCTCGTAGACCCGGTCCCAGAACTTCCGGGGCCACATGAAGGTCTTGTAGTAGAAGCCCGCCACGAAGACCGGCGACAGGAGGTCGTTGACCGCGCCGACATCGAAGTCGAGGGACGGCCAGTGGTTCTGCGAGGCCGTGCGCAGGCCGGAGCGCGCCTCGATCACGGAGGCGCGGTTGTTCGGGTCGATCCGGCCGGGCCCGCGATCGACGGAGAGCAGCGCGCTCGGCTCGTCGGGGCCGTGGCTCAGGATGCCGCGGGGGCGGTGATACTTGAACGAGCGCCCGACGAGGTGGATGCCGTTGGCGAGCAGCGCCGAGGCGACGGTGTCGCCGGAAAATCCGTGGACCGGCTTGCCGTTGAATTCGAAGACGATGGGGCGGGTGCGGTCGATGCGTCCGCCGCGGGACAATCTGAACGGCTGTGCCATCTCACGCCCTCGTCTCGCTCTGGGTTGCGGAATTGGTTCCGAGAATCGTCCCGGGCTTCACGCCGGATTTCGGCTGCGCCCCCATCGGATAGGTCTCGATGAAGCGGTCGCTGATGGTGTCGCGCAGCGCGTTGAACCAGCGGCCGCAGCCGTGGACGTGGCACCAGCGCTCGGCATGCACGCCCTTGGGGTTGGCGCGCACGAACAGGTGCTCGCTCCAGCCGCCGTCATCGACGGTCATCGGGTCGGCCGGGCGGGCGATATGGGCTTGGCCACCGCACCGGAACTCGGTCTCGGGCCGGTTGCCGCAATGGGGACAGGCGATCAGCAGCATGGTTCGGCCTCCGTGCAGATCAGGGCGGATCAGTGCGCGACGGCCGCGGCGGCGGCCTCGTCGATGAGGCGGCCGGTGCGGAACCGGTCGAGGGTGAAGGGCGCGTTGATCGCGTGCGGCGTGCCGGTCGCGAGCGTGTGGGCGAAGACGTGGCCCGAGCCGGGGGTCGCCTTGAAGCCGCCGGTGCCCCAGCCGCAATTGACGAACAGGTTCGGCACCGGGGTCTTGCCGATGATCGGCGAGCGGTCCGGCGTCACATCGACGATGCCGCCCCAGGAGCGCAGCATCCGCATCCGGGTGAATTGCGGAAACAGCTCGCAGATCGCGTCGAGCGTGTGCGTCGTGATGTGCAGCCCGCCCTGCTGGCTGTAGGAGGTGTACTGGTCGGTGCCGGCGCCGATGACGAGTTCGCCCTTGTCGGATTGCGACAGGTAGGCGTGGACCGCGTTGGACATCACCACGCAGGGGAAGCACGGCTTGACCGGCTCGGAGACCAGCGCCTGGAGCGGGTAGCTCTCCAGCGGCATCGATACGCCGGCCATGGACATCAAGGTGGAGGTGTGGCCGGCGGCCACCACGCCGATCCGGCCGGCGCCGATGAAGCCGCGGCTGGTCTCGACGCCCACCGCCGCGCCGGAGGCGTCGCGGCGGATGCCGGTGACCTCGCAGTTCTGGATGATGTCGACGCCGCGGTCGTCGGCGCCGCGGGCATAGCCCCAGGCGACGGCGTCGTGGCGGGCGGTGCCGGCCCGGCGCTGGAGCGCGCCGCCGAGCACCGGGTAGCGCAAGGAGCCCGAAATATCGAGCGGCGGGCAGAACTCCTTGCACTCTTCCTTCGACAGCCACTCGTTGTCGATGCCGTTGAGACGGTTGGCGTAGACGTGGCGCTTGAAGCTCTGGACGTCGTGGATGTTGTGCGCGAGCATCAGGACGCCGCGCTGGGAGAACATGATGTTGTAGTTCAGCTCCTGGGACAGGCCCTCCCAGAGCTTGAGCGCGTGCTCGTACATCGCCGCGCTCTCGTCGTAGAGGTAGTTGGAGCGGATGATCGTGGTGTTGCGGCCGGTATTGCCGCCGCCGATCCAGCCCTTCTCCAGCACCGCCACGTTGGTGATGCCGTGGACGGTCGCGAGGTAGTAGGCGGTCGCGAGGCCGTGCCCGCCGCCGCCGACGATGACGACGTCGTAGCGGGGCTTCGGCTCGGGGGCGCGCCACTGGCGGCCCCAGCCCGTATGCCCCCGCAGGGATTCGGAGAGTAGCGACGTGAGGGAGAAGCGGCGCATCGGTCGACCTCGCGGTGTTGACGGATCATGGTCCGCGCGCCGCGGCGGGGCTTGATCGACGGCGACCGCGAGTTTGGGATTCCCGACTTCGCTCGTTTTCCCGAGGGCTGCTGCCCGAAACGCCGAATTGCCCGTTCGATGGGCGCGCTTGACTGACAGAACAGGCCGTCTGTGCCGGTCACGCCGCCGTGAGGCGGGATCGAACAAGAATTATTCTATTGCGTTCGGCGAACAATCGGAGATTAAGTTCCGGTGTGGGCGCCGCCTCGGCGGGCGCGCCGCGTCTGATCACCGGTGTCGGCGACACGGTCGGCGACAAGCGGGACGCGCACGAATCGCTCCCGCGGCCGCATCGGCACCGGGATCGGCACGGCACGCGACTTGCCCACCAAGCGGCGGCAAAGGCCGGCAAATGGTGGTCGGGATGGAAATGACGATATCGGCCGGGGAGGCATGCCCGGCCAGCGTGGTGGCCGGCAACGAGGCCCTCTCCGGGAAGGCCATCTCCGTCGGCTTCATGCTGGTCGACCGCTTCTCGATGATCGCCTTCTCCTCGGCGATCGAGCCCCTGCGGCTCGCCAACCGCGCGGTCGGACGCGATCTCTACCGCTTCTCGCTGTGGTCGGAGGACGGCACCAAGTGCACCGCCTCGAACGGGATCGAGGTCAAAGTCGCGGGCCGCTTCTGCGAGGCGCAGGACTTCGACATGATGGTCGTGTGCGGCGGCATCGACATCCAGCGCCCGGATCACCGCGCCCTCCACGCGGCCCTGCGCCGCTGCAGCGCCCGCGGGGCGGCGATCGGCGCGGTGTGCACGGGCACCTACGTGCTGGCCAAGGCCGGCCTCCTCGACGGCTACCGGGCGACGATCCACTGGGAGAACCTGCCGGGCCTCGTCTCGGAGCATGACGGGCTGGAGATCGGCTCCGACCTGTTCGAGATCGACCGCAACCGCTTCACCTGCGCGGGCGGCACCGCGGCGGCGGACATGATGCTGTCGCTGATCATGCGCGACCACGGGCCGAGCGTGGCCTCGGAGGTCGCCGACCAGCTCATCCACCACCGCATCCGCGAATCCGGCGAGCGCCAGCGGATGGACCTGCGCATGCGCCTGGGGGTCTCGCATCCGAAGCTGCTGCGGGTGGTGGGGTTGATGGAGACCTCGCTCGCCGAGCCGCTCGGCAGCCAGGAACTCGCCGACGCGGTGCATCTCTCGACCCGCCAGCTCGAACGGCTGTTCCTGAAATATCTCGGCCGCTCGCCGGCCAAGCACTACCTGCGCATCCGGCTGGAGCACGCCCGCACCCTGATCCGCCAGACGGCGATGCCGCTGCTCTCGGTGGCGTTCGAGTGCGGCTTCACCTCGGCCTCGCACTTCTCGAAGGCCTATCTCGACTGCTTCGGCCAGCCGCCGAGCGCGGAGCGGAAGACCATGCAGGCGCAAGGCGCGCGCGGCTGAGGAATCTGCCCCGGCGCGTCGATCCCGGCATCGCGACGACCAGGCTCACACCAGCCGGAAGGCGGACGGGGCTTACCGTCGACATCCGATCGGCTTGACCGTGCCCATGGCTGCTGCGGGTGGAAGGCGAGCCTTCACTCGGCCAAGCGACCGCGATGACGGTCATCGCACCCGGAAGCGGATGTTCGCCGATTGGGCGGAGCGGTGGAATCCGGTTTTCCGAAACCGTCATGCGACAGCGAGGACTGAGAGCATCGCCCTCGATCCGATATCCGGGGCGATGCTCTCGCCCTCTGTTTTTACATCACCTTCTCAGACAGGCCGGCGGCCACCTTTCGGGACGATGCTCTAAAGTCCGACCGATACCGTTCATGTGATCGAAACCCGGTCGACGGCAGTGTCATCGAGCGTTGGCCGTATGCTCAAACAGATCGTGGGCCCCGACCAGCGGCCGGATGCAGATCCTCGCCGGGCCGAAGTTCTCGGCATTAACGGATTCTTGCTGCTCTCTCTATATTGTAAAGTAACGTAAAATAAAATTAGCAAATCATGAACATTCCTGGTGCGGCTCATTCATATGAAATATTCACCAAATGAAATGCATGATGCGATGCTCGGACAGACAGCATAAACAGCGGACTAAATTTCTGTTTTCGTAGGGGAAATAGAGATGGCAAGGGATGGTATTACCGGATCGCTGGTAGATTATACGTCCTACAACGTAGCGGAATTATTCGGAAGTTCAGAATATGTCTCCCTGATATCGGGATACCAATGGGGAAAGCGGGGAGAGGGTATCAGAATTTCCTACAGCTTCCCGGGAGCAAACGGTTCCAATACCTGGAGAGCGAGTGATCATTACAGCGATACGAGGGAATGGTCTGATTGGGGCTATCTGAACAGCACGCAAATCAGCAATGTTAGGCTCGCCTTCGCGGAATGGGACGAAATCTCCAACATCGATTTCTATGAGGTTGTCGAGAGCACCCAACAGACTGGTGACATAAGGATTGCGTTCTCGGGCATGCTCGGGAGTGGGACGTGGGGGCATGCCTACTATCCCAGCTCACTTCCCGCCGGCGGCGACATATGGATTCATGAAAGATACGCAGCGGATAGCTTTTCCGTGGGCAGCTATGGCTTCATGGCACTGCTTCACGAGATCGGCCACGCCATCGGATTGAAGCATCCCCACGAAGCGACTGCACGAAACAGTCAGGTGATGCCGGACGGCTACGACAGCATAGACTATACGGTTATGAGCTATGACCATGCCTCGCATAGCGGGGCGTCAGGTTGGCCCAGCACCCTCGGGCGGTTCGACAACCAAGCCGTTGATGCTCTCTACGGCTCAGATTCGAACCGACCTCCGGCCGATGCAAGCACACCGTTGCTGACGCTGTCGGCGAGCGACACGCAGCTCACGGCGGGCGAGGTCGCAACCGTGACGTTTCAGTTCAGCGAGGCCGTCAGGGGCTTTGCCGCGAACGATGTCGCGGCGACGGGCGGCACGCTCAGCAACTTCTTCAGCGTGGATGCAGACACCTTCACGGCTCTGTACACGCCCAACGCCAACTTCAACGGCTCCGGAAACGTCTCCGTGGCCGCAAGCAGCTACTCGGACTTGGCCGGGAACTCCGGTGGTGCAGGGCAGATCTCACTCTCGGTGAACACGACAAGCGGGAGGCCCGGCACGGTCGTTCAGCCGGAGGAGGTGTACCGCTTCTTCAACGCGAAGACGAACGGACACTTCTTCACCGTCTCGGAAGCCGAGCGCGACCAAGTGAGGGCCAACTTGCCCGACTTCCGTTACGAGGGCGTCGGCTACTATGCCTTCGAAACGGATCAAGGCGCGGCCACGGAGGAGGTGTACCGCTTCTTCAACGCGAAGACGAACGGACACTTCTTCACCATCTCGGAAGCCGAGCGCGATCAGGTGAGGGCCAACCTGCCCGACTTCCGCTACGAGGGCGTCGGCTCCTTTGCCTTCGAAACGGATCAGGGCGCGGCCACGGAGGCGGTGTACCGCTTCTTCAATGCGAAGACGAACGGACACTTCTTCACCATCTCGGAGGCCGAGCGCGATCAGGTAAGGGCCAACCTGCCCGACTTCCGCTACGAGGGCATCGCCTTCTACGCCCCCGACGATGGTGCGACGTTCGTCATCTGAGCGGGCGACGAGAACCGAGGGCGCGGGCAACGGGCTCGCGCCCACGGGGGAGGGCTGGCGTCCCTCGAAGCGCCGATACGTCGTGCGGCAGCCGGAATTCAACGGTCGTCGCCGACAGAGCCGGCAACCATCGTTCGGGACGATGCTCTAGAAATAATAGCCGATATTCATGATGAACCGCGACTTCCAGCGGTTCTCGCCGCCCTGGGCGAGGCCGTTGTTGAACTCGCCGACGCCGACATAGGGGTCGTTCCGGCCGATGGCGGCCTCGGTGTAGATGATCAGGTTCGGGTCGGCCGTCAGCGTCCAGGCCCCGCCGAGGGTGAAGCGCTCGCTGGTCTTGAAGCTCGCCTTGTCCTTGTAGAAGGCGCTGTAGCCGACGAAGGGCACCACGGTGAAGGGGCCGATCGGATCGGGAACCTTGTAGGTCACCTCGGTCGACACGAAGTTGCCGTGCGTCGCCAGATTGTACGAGAAGTCGAAGCCGCCGACCGTGATCAGGTCGTTGCGGAAGGGGTTCTTGGGGTCGATGTCCTGGCGGACATAGATGGCCTTGAAGCCCCAGGGGCCGTAGGTGCCCAGCGCGTGCAGGCCTTCGAGCTGCTTGGTGCCGGTCTGGCGCGTGTCGAAATTGTAGATGTCCGAGTGCCAGATCGAGGCGCCGAACGCGAGCGAGGCGGTGTCGTTCTTGAGGACGAAGTACTCGGCCCGGCCGATGAACATGTTCTGCTCGGCGTTGCTGGTCCCGTTCGTGACGTAGGAATCGGCGCGGACGATGTTGGTCGAGTAGCGCGCGCTGTCGAGGCTGAGGCCGAAGGCGTTCGGGTTGGCGCCCGGATAGAAGCCGACCTGATAGTTGAAGTCCGGCTCGACATGCGAGAACTTGACGCCGAAATTGTAGACCTCCTCCAGGCCCATGGTGAAGCCGAGGGTTTCGAGGAAGCTCGTGCCGAAATACGGGGTCAGGCCGAACGGCGACTGGTTGAGGCCGACGGTGATGCTGTCTTCCTTGGTGAACTTGTAGCCGATATAGGCCCACATCGGGAAGTGGACCTCGCCCGGATAGCCGCGATAGCCGTTGCGGGGTCCGTAGATCGAGCTGCCGCCGTAGAACCGGTACTGCGCCGCGCCGAAGATCGTGTCGGAATCGTAGGCGGCCTTGAGCGCGAGGGTGTCGAAGTCGAAATGTTCCGTCGCCTTGCGGACGCCGCCGCGGCTGGCGTCGTCGAAGCGCCAGTCGTAGCGGGCGCGGATGGCGCCGCCGAAGGTGAAGGTGCCCGTGTCGGTCTTGCCTTTGGGCGGCGCCAGATCGAAATTGCTGAGGGAATCGGGCGCGGAACTGGGATCGGGGACCGCGACCGGCTGCTCGCGGTTGACCTGGCTGGGCTCGGCATCGACCTCGACCGGGCGCTGCGCCTGCGCCGCGGCCATCGATGGGCACAGCATCACCCCCGCGGCACAGACCACCAGGGCCGCCGCCAAACCGTTCGCCGTCATGTCCCCCGACCCCTCTTCTTGAGTTCCCGAGCCGCCGTCCGAGCTGTGTCCTGTCGTTCTTCTGTCCCGATCGGTGCGCTTACTTCAGCCAGCCGTCGACCGTCTCGCGGTGCTGCTTGATCCATTTCGCGGCATTGGCGACGTGGTCGGCGCCCTTCTCCTCGTTCTCCGCCATCACCGCCTCTTCTTCCTTGACGGTGAGCTTGAACTTGGTGAGGATCTTGTAGACCTCGGGCATGTCGTCCTTCAGTCCCTTGCGGGCGAGGGTGTTCACGCTCTCGTCCTCACCGAAGACCTTCTTGGGGTCGGCGAGGTACTTCAGCTCATAGCGCGCGAACATCCAGTGCGGCGTCCAGGCGGTGACGACGATGTCCTGCTTGCGCCGGATCGCGTCCTTGAGCGCGCTGGTCATCGTGGCGTCGCTGCCGTCGACCAGCTTGACCGGAAGGCCGTAGGCCTTGATCGCGGCTTCCGAGCTCTTCATCAGGCCCGCGCCGGGATCGATGCCGATCACCTTGCCATCGACGTCCGCCGCCTTGGTCTTCAGGTCCTCGATGGAGTTCAGGGGCGAGGAGGCGGGCACGGCCCAGCCGATCTTGGCGCCGGTGACGTTCGGGCCGATCAGTTCGAGACGGTTCTTCAGCTTCTCGTAATAGGCCGCCTGCGTGACCGGCAGCCAGGCCGCCACGCTCGCATCCGCGTCGCCGTTCGCCACGGCCTGCCACATGGCGGCCGCGGCGAGGGGAATCGTCTTCACCTGGTAGCCCTTCTCCTCCAGCACCTGCTTGAGGATGTCGGTGGCGACCACGGCATCGGCCCACTCGACGTAGGCGAGCCGGACCTCCTTGCCCGCCGCCTCGGCCGGCGTCTGGACCAGCGCGAGACAGAGTATCGCTCCAAGAACCGGTGCACGCATAACTAGAACCTTTCAGCTTGGTCTAAGGGTGAGCGCCGATCTTGAACCGAAGTCGAACCTGGGCCTAAGCCCCTCTTGAAGTAGCGGTTATCGGGTTTATCAAGAGCGACTCGATCCTACGTCATATGTTTGTTTTGTAAACCGGAGGCGCAATGAGGAGTTGCTTGCGCCCCAAGGCTGTTGTCTTCACGCCACACCGTGAGGACGGGCCCGGGCCGCCAGCGCCTGGGTCACGCGGTCGAGGATGACCGCCAGGATCACGATGCCGATGCCGGCCTCGAACCCGGCCCCCGCCTCGAGCCGCTGGATCGATTGCCAGACCGCGCGGCCGAGACCGCCCGCACCGATCATCGCGGCGATGACGACCATGGAGAGGGCGAGCATCATGGTCTGGTTGACGCCGGCCATGATGGTCGGCAGCGCGAGCGGAAGCTGCACCTTGAACAGCTTCTGGGTCGCCGAGCCGCCGAAGGCGTCCGACGCCTCGACGAGTTCGGTCGGCACGTTGCGGATGCCGAGCGCGGTCAGCCGGATGACCGGGGGCACGGAGAACACGATCGTCGCGAAGCAGGCCGAGACGGCCCCGAGACCGAAGAAGGGGAGCGCCGGGATCAGGTAGACGAAGCTCGGCAGCGTCTGCATCATGTCGAGCACCGGCGAGAAGGCCCGCCACGCCCGCCGGCTGAGCGCGAACCAGATCCCGACCGGGATGCCGATCAGCAGCGCCGCGCTGGTCGCGATGGTGACGAGGACCAGGGTCTCGACCGTGGCCTGCCAGAGCCGCAGGTTCCACAGGAACAGCAGGCCGAGGAGCGTCATGATCCCGATCTTGCGGCCGCCGACGCGGTAGGCGGCGAAGGCTGCGACCGCGATGCAGATCCACGGCGGCACCGCGACCAGGGCGCTGGTCAGCGTGTCGATCCAGTCGGAGACGCTGCGGCTGACGGCCCGGGTCAGCCAGCTGCCATGGTCGGTGAGCCAGTTGAGTCCGTCGTCGCTGAGCGTGTCGAGGGGAAATTTCGGGACGTTCCACTCCATCGATGTGCTCCTGCCGGCTTCGAGAGGGTCGGGGCGCCCGGTTGGGACGATCCGTGCGCGCCCGGGCGCGCGGCGAGCGCCTGGACGACGTCGCGAGAGGTGATGGCGCCGATCAGACGCCCGTCCGCGCCGACGACCGCCACGGCCTCCTCGGCCGCGACCGTGGCGAGGACGGCGCCGAGATGGGTCTCCGCCTCGACCACGGCCTGTCCGAGATCGAGCAGGCTGGAGAGGGGCTCGGCGGGGCGGGCGGCGGCGAGCCTGTCGGCGAAGACGCGGCCGACGAGCCGCCCGTCGTGGTCGGCGACGAGCCAGACCCCGGCCTGCGTGGCGGCGACGGCGCTGCGCGCCTCGGCCACCGTCTGGGTCGGGGCGAGCACGACCCCGGACGCGTCCGCCACCTGTCCCGCCCGCAGTACCGCGGCGAGATCGATATGCTCGACGAACCGCTCCACGTACTCGGTCGCCGGGCGGGCCACGATCTCCTCGGGCTGTCCGATCTGGACCACCTCGCCGTCCTTCATCAGGACGATGCGGCCGCCCAGCGCGATGGCCTCGTCGAGATCGTGCGAGACGAAGACGATGGTCTTCTTGAGCTTGCGCTGGAGGTCGCGCAGCTCCGCCTGCATGTCGCGCCGGATCAGGGGATCGAGGGCGCTGAAGGCCTCGTCCATGAGGAGGATGTCCGCATCCGCCGCGAGCGCCCGCGCGAGACCCGCGCGCTGCTGCATGCCTCCGGACAATTCGTTGGGGTACTTCGATTCCCAGCCCTTGAGGCCGACGAGCTCGATGGCCTGCATCGACCGCTCGGTGCGCTCCTTGTCGGAGACGCCCTTGATCTCGAGCCCGAAGCCGACATTCCCGAGGATGGTCCGGTTCGGCAGCAGGGCGAAGTGCTGGAAGACCATGCCGAAGGTCTTCTGGCGGAAGGCGAGCAGCTCCTTGCGGCCGAGCCGGGTGACGTCCACCCCGTCCACGACGATGCGGCCGCAGGACGGCTCCACGAGCCGGTTCATGCAGCGCAGGAGCGTCGATTTGCCGGAGCCGGACAGTCCCATCAGGACGAGGATCTCGCCCTCTTCGATGTCGAACGAGATGTCGCGCAATCCGACGACGGCGCCGCAGGCGGCGGCGACGTCGCTCTTGCGCTTTCCCTGCGCGATCAGATCGAGCGCCTTGGCGGAGTTCGAGCCGAATATCTTGCTGATACCTTCAAGATTGATCCGGCCCATAGGCGAAACCTTTCAGTGTGTGGCGATATCGTCCTTGACGGAAATTTTTATAGTTTTATCTTGGACGATCAAAGGTTATTTCCAGTCATTCCAGGTGGCTTGTCGTATTGCGACGTTTTATTGGCGCCGGCCGACGTTCCGGCAATTTACCGCCGCAATCGGCGGGCTCCGCCGGGGCGTGCCGCGATTCCGGGCAAGGTTGTCCAAAAAAGTTGCAAGATATGTGCGGGATTTGAGCAGCGCGGCGTCCGTTGCGGCCCCGCCGGCGAAGGTCTCGGCAGCCGGGCGCCGTACCGCCCGACCGTGCCGGCTGCCAATTCACGCCGCACGGCGCTCAAAACATGGGCATGAACGATAAAAAGTTGCGCAGGCGCGGGATGTTCTTTGCTTGACCAGCAAAAACACAGATCTTAGAAAAGTCATCGAGTTGATCGCTAGGGTTCCAGCATCGCTTCGATGTGTTCGGTCCGAGAGCGGTTGCCGCGGCGGGAGACATCCGCCCGGATGCACGGCGGGATAAAAGCCCGGGAGACCTCACTGGCCAGAGATTGGCAAGGACAGGTCTTGTACAATCTCTTTCTGTATTGGAAGGGACGTATGCCCGGCAGAGCCTCCGAGACCGTCGTCTCGACATCTTCGATCAACACTTGGGCCCACCCCGCGATGCTTGCCGCGCCGGCCGGCCTCGGCCGCCGGCCCGCCCCGGCCGTGCCTCCCGACGGCTTCCCCGACATCGTTTCGTAGGCGGCGACGGCGCGTCGAGCCGCGCCGTCGCCCAGCCTCCCTGCTTTCCGGCGCTTCGGCTCCGGCTCTCCGACGATGGGCTTTTCCGCCCGTCGCTGCCCGTCGGCGCGCGCAGCATCGACGAGCGCCCGATCCGCACCCGCAAGCCCGACGAGACGGCCCTCCCAGGAGACGAGACATGCGCATCCCGAGTCTGATCACCGGCGGCCTCACGGGCGTCCGGCGCGGCCTGTCCGCCCTCACCCTCGCGCTCGGCCTCCTCGCCGCGCCGACGGTGCAGGCCGCCGAGCCGCTGCGCATCGGCTACAGCGACTGGCCGGGCTGGGTGGCGTGGCAGGTCGCCATCGAGAAGGGCTGGCTGAAGGAGGCCGGCATCGACGCCAAGTTCGAGTGGTTCGACTATTCCGCCTCGATGGACGCCTTCTCGGCGGGCAAGCTCGACGCGGTGACCTGCACCAACGGCGACGCCCTCGTGATGAGCGGCAACGGCGCCCGCAACGTCATGATCATGCTCACCGACTACTCGAACGGCAACGACATGATCGTCGGCAAGCCGGGGGTGAAGTCGCTGGCCGACCTGAAGGGCAAGAAGGTCGGCCTCGAAGTCGGCCTCGTCGAGCACCTCCTCCTCATCGACGGCCTGCAGAAGGCCGGGATCAAGGAGAGCGACGTCACCCTCGTCAACGCCAAGACCAACGAGACGCCGCAGGTCCTCGCCTCCGGCGACGTCGCGGCCATCGGCGCGTGGCAGCCGATCGCCGGCCAGGCCATGCGCGGCGCGGCCGGCGCCCGCCCGCTCTACACCTCCGCCGACCGGCCGGGCCTGATCTACGACGTGGTCACGGTGACGCCCGCGAGCCTCGCGGCGCGGCGGTCCGACTGGATCAAGTTCGTCGGCCTGTGGGACCGGGTCGTCGGCTATATCCAGGACCCGAAGACCCAAGCGGACGCGGTGGCCATCATGGCGGCCAAGGTCGGCGTCGAGCCGGCCGTGTTCACCCGCTTCCTCAAGGGCACGAAGCTCCTGACGCTGGCCGAGGGCCGCGCCGTGATGAAGGACGCTGACGGTTTCGGCTCGCTCTACGGTTCGAGCCGGCACGCGGACGCCTTCAACGTCAAGTTCGAGGTCTACAAGACCCCGCAGGACGTGAAGGCCAGCATCGACCCGGCGCTGACCGACGGCAAGTGAGGGGGAGCGAGCCGATGCGCGCGCCGCAGACTCGACGCCGGTCCGACGGGGACGCCGCTCCGGCGGAAGCGGTCGCCCCGCTCCCGCCGGTCGCCACGGTGCCCCCCGTCGCCGGGCGGGCGCGGCGCTCCTGGGTCGGCGTGGCGCGTCCGCTGTCGCCGCGGCGGCGGCTGACGCTCACCCTCCTCTCCTTCCTCCTGCCGCTCGGCCTCTGGGCCGCCGTCTCCTACCTGCCCTTCCTCTGGCATCCGCTGATAGAGGTGACCGAGCCCGGCGACGTGGCCTGGATGGAGCCCGGCATGCGGGTGCCGCGGGCGGCCTTCTCCGAGGAGGTCGCGGCGGCTCAGGGGGCCGGCACGGCCGTGCCCGAGGGCCGCGCGGCGAATCCCGTCTACCTGCCGGCGCCGCACGAGGTCGCGGTCGCCTTCTGGACCACGCTCACGGCACCCCCGCCCCAGCGCGACGCGATCTGGCTGCCGGCCAGCCTGTGGCACTCGATCCAGATCATATTCTGGGGCTTCACGCTCTCGTCCCTCGTCGGCGTGCCGCTCGGCGTGCTCTGCGGGGCGCAGCCCACGGTCGCCCGGCTGACCGAGCCCGTGATCGAGTTCGTGCGCTACCTGCCGGCGCCCGCCTTCGGCGCGCTGATGGTCGCGATCCTCGGGATCTACGACGGGCCGAAGATCGCCATCATCGTCATCGGCACCTTCTTCCAGCAGGTGCTCGTCATCGCCAACACCACGCGCCGGGTCGATCCGCTCCTGGTCGAGGCGGCGCTCACCATGGGCTCGCGCAACCTGCGCCTGATCCGCCGGGTGATCGTGCCGGCGGTGCTGCCGCAGATCTACCGCGACCAGCGCATCCTGCTCGGCTGGGCCTGGACCTACCTGATCGTCGCCGAGCTGATCGGCACGTCCTCGGGCATCACCTTCTTCATCACCCAGCAGGCCCGCTACCAGCACTTCGACAACGTCTACGCGGCGATCCTCGTGATCGGCCTCGTCGGCATCGCCACCGACATCGCCCTGGCGCTGATCGGCCGCCGCCTGTTCCCCTACGCGAGGGCCGAGGCATGAGCGATGTCATGAATGACGGTCTGTGTGATCGCATGAGCGCGTCCGCCCCGATCCCGCTGACCGCCGAGCCCTGCGACTACCGCAGCCAAGGCGAGGCCGTGCGCGCCCGCTTCGACCGGCTGAAGGCCCGCGACGTCGCCCTGCGGGTCGAGGGCCTCGGCAAGGTCTTCCGCAATGCCGACGGCGCCGAGACGGTCGCCTTGCGCGGCATCGACCTCGTCACCCACCGCCGGGAATTCCTCTGCGTCGTCGGGCCGTCGGGCTGCGGCAAGTCCACCTTCGTGCGCATCCTCGCCGGCCTCGAGACCAAGAGTTCCGGCACCGTCAGCGTCGGCGGCGTGCCCGTCTCCGGACCCGGCGCCGACCGGGGCATGGTGTTCCAGGGCTACACCCTGTTCCCCTGGCTCACGGTCAAGCGCAACGTCGCCTTCGGGCTCGAGGAGAACGGCGAGTCGCGCCACGTCGCCGAGCGCGAGGCGGCGCAGTGGCTGGCGCTCATCGGCCTGGAGCGCTTCGCCGACGCCTACCCGCACCAGCTCTCGGGTGGCATGAAGCAGCGCGTGGCGATCGCCCGCGCCCTCGCCATGCGCCCGCGCATCCTGCTGATGGACGAGCCGTTCTCGGCGCTCGACGCGCAGTCCCGCGCCCGGATGCAGGCCTACCTGATCGAGATCTGGCGCAAGATCGACATCACCATCGTCTTCATCACCCACGACCTCGACGAGGCCGTCCATCTCGCCGACCGCATCCTCGTCCTGAAGGCCCATCCCGGCGAGGTCGAAGAACTGATCGAGGTGCCGGTGCCCCGCCCGCGCCATCCCGGCCAGAGCCTGACGCCGGAATTCCGCGCCACCCGCGCCCGGCTCGACGCGCTGATCCATCCGGCCGAGGCCGAGTCCGACGGCCCGGCCGATCTCGGCGGCCTCGACATCGTCACCCGCATGGCGAGCGTGGGGGACGAGGTCGAATGAGCCCGCTCCCGAGCCTCCCCGTGCTCTGGTCCGAACGCACCTGGGAGGAGATTCCCGGCGACCTCGCCCGCGCCGCGGGGGCCGCGCTGCTCCCCGTCGGCGCCACCGAGCAGCACGGGCCGCATCTCGGCTGCGGCATGGATTTCGTGCTGGCCGACACCCTCTGCCGCGAGGTCTCGGCGCGCACGGGCGTGTCGATGCTGCCCACCCTCCCCTACGGCTGCTCGCTGGGCCATTCCCGGCGCTGGCCCGGAACGATCGCCCTCGACCCGCTGCTGATGACCGATCTCGTCCGGCAGATCGGCGCCCAGGCCTATCACTCGGGCGTGCGCCGCCTGTTCCTCGTCAACGGGCACGTCACCAACGCTGCCCCCTTGCGCTGCGCGCTGGAACTGCTGCGCGCGGCCCACGACGACCTGATGGTGGCGCTCGTCAACACCGCCACCGTCAGCGAGCGGGTGCGCGCGGCCCATTTCGCCGACGCCGAGGACTGGCACGCCAACCGGGCCGAGACCGCGCTGATGCAGGCGCTCGCCCCCGCCCTCGTCCGCGAAGACCGCATCGCCGAGTCCGACGACCCGGACCGCACCGAGGGTCTCGTCTTCGCCCACCCGGTCAACCGCACCAGCTGCAACGGCGTCACCGGCTCGCCCTCGCGGGCGAGCCCGGCGGAGGGCGCCGAGCTGTTCGCCTGGATGGTCGAGGATCTCGCCGCCCTCGTCCGCCGCGGGCTCACCGAGACCCCGCCCCTCCCCCATTCCTACGACGGCCGGGCCGTCGCCCCGAAAGGAGCCTGAAGCCATGGGCCACACCAGCGATATCGATCCGGCGATCCACGCCGTGCAGGACGATCTGCGCAGCAAAGGCGTGAAGTACGTCATCGGCGCCTATGTCGACATCCACGGCGCGCAGAAGGCCAAGGTGGTCCCCCTCGACCACCTGCCGCAGATGGCGGCCGGCTCCGAGCGCTACACCGGCTACGCCCTCGACGGCCTCGGACAGGCTCCGAACGAGGACGAACTCGCCTCGGTCCCCGACCTCTCGCGCGTCATCCCGCTCCCCTGGGAGAGCAAGCTCGCCTGGGCGCCGGCCGACCTCACCTTCCGGGGCAAGCCCTACCCGCTCTCGACCCGCGTCGCCCTGAAGAACGTGCTGAAGCAGGCCGAGGCCATGGGCTTCGGCTTCAACCTCGGCATCGAGTGCGAGATCTTCCTCTTGCGCCAGGCCGCCGACGGCTCGCTGCACACGCCGGTCGCGGACGATAAACTCGTGAAACCCTGCTACGACGTGCGCGGCTTCGTCGACAACTTCTCCTGGCTCGACAAGGTCGCGACCACGATCAACGATCTCGGCTGGGACCTGTACTCGTTCGACCACGAGGATGCGAACGGCCAGTTCGAGTTCGACTTCCAGTACGCCGACGCGCTCACGACCTGCGACCGGCTGACCTTCTTCCGCATGATGGCGAAGCACTACGCCAAGGAGGAGGGGCTGATCGCGACGATGATGCCCAAGCCCTTCGCCGACCGCACCGGCAACGGCGCCCACTTCAACATGTCGCTCTCCGACGCCGAGACCGGCCGCAACCTGTTCGCCTGTGCGCCGGGCGACGATCCCCGCGGTCTCGGCCTCACCGAGACCGGCTACCACTTCATCGGCGGCGTGCTGCGCCACGGCCGGGCGCTCTGCGCCGCCTTCGCGCCGACGGTGAACAGCTACAAGCGCCTCGTGCGCCAGGGGGCGATGGCGGGCTTCTCCTGGGCGCCGGTCTTCAACTCCTACGGCTCGAACAACCGCACCAACTCGGTGCGGGTGCCGGCCGGGGGCGGGCGCTGCGAGAGCCGCAACGCCGACGGGGCGGTCAACCCCTACCTCGCCGCCGCCCTGGTGCTGGCGGCGGGCCTGGAGGGCGTGCGCGAGCGGATCGATCCCGGCGCGCCCAACGAGGACAACCTCTACGAACTGAGCGACGCCGAGCGGAAGGAGCGCGGCATCGAGTTCCTGCCCCAGACCCTGCAGGAGGCGGTCGACGCCTTCGCCGCCGACCCGCTGGTCGAGGCCACCCTCGGCGCCGGCCTCCGCGAAGAATTCATCCGCTACAAGCGCGAGGAGTGGAACGCCTACCATCTCACGGTGAGCCCGTGGGAGATCGAGCGCTACAGCCACCTGTTCTAGGCGGAGGCTTCCATGACCAAAGTCATCGCCTTCGCGACCTCTGCCGCCGCGCCCTCGACCTACCGGCCGGCGCCCGAGCGCATCCTGGCCGGCGACCCGGTCCAAACCGCGACGCTCCACTTCACCAGCGCCGACGGGCGCTTCTCCGCCGGCACCTGGGCGGCGGAGCGGGGGACGTGGCGGGTCGTCTTCACCGAGAGCGAGTTCTGCCACCTGCTGGAGGGCGTCATCGTCGTCACCGACGAGGCGGGCGAGAAAACCACCTTCCGCGCCGGCGACGCCTTCGTGTCGCCGGCCGGCTTCACCGGCACCTGGGAGATCGTCGAGCCCGCCCGCAAGCTCTTCGCCTTCTACGAGGGGCCCTCGGCGCCCGACCACCCGTGACCGTCCCACCCTCACCCTCATCCTGAGGTGCTGAGCGTCAGCTCAGCCTCGAAGGAGCGCTCCAGCCGGCCGCGCGATCCCTGGAGCCCTCCTTCGAGGCCGCTTCGCGGCGCCTCAGGATGAGGGGAGAGGGTGAGACCGAGCATCGAAATCAACAGAAGATCGGCCTGCCGGGACGGCCCGGCCGCGACGGGGCTCCTGAGCCGGGACGACCCGGCCCCATCGGAGACACGACCATGTCGGACGAAGCGAGCGTGATCACGCAAAACCGCCGCCGCTACGAGGAGCTGAAGCGGGCAGGCCAGGGCCACGCCCCCCGCGCCCTGCCCGGCCCGAGCCCCCGCGGCGGCCTGCCGCTCGACGCGGGCACGATCCTCCACCGCGAGACGATCCCCGGCGGCTGGTACTGGACCACCGCGCTCAAGGCCGGCGAGGCGCTCCGGCTCTCGCTCGACCACGGCCCGTCGAGCGTCGCCCTGGCGGCGTGGTCGGCCACCGATCCGAGCGAGCGGCTGAACACCGCCGACACCGTCAAGGTGCAGTGGACCGCCGCCCTGCGAAAGGGCCGGGTGCTGTTCTCCGACATGGGCCGCGTGATGCTCTCGCTCACGGAGGATTCCTGCGCTGCCCACGATGCGCTCGTCGGCGGCTCCAATGCCGCCTCGAACGCGGCGCGCTACGCCGGCGGTCCCCACCGCAACACCCGCGACAACCTCGTGCTGGCCGCCCTCAAGAGCGGTCTGGAGCGGCGCGACATCCCGCCCTGCGTCTCGTTCTTCGCCCCCGTCGTCGTCGGGCCGGAGGGCCGCTTCGCCTGGAACGAGGCCGGCCGCGCGGCGGGCGATTTCGTCGACCTGCGCGCCGAGATGGACCTGACCGTCGCCCTCTCGAACTGTCCCCACCCCCTCGATCCGGCACCCGACTACGCGCCGAACCCGGTCGCCGTCACCCGCTTCCGGGCGCCCGCCCCGGCATCGGACGACCTCTGCCGCACCGCCACGATCGAGGCCGTGCGCGGCTTCGAGAACAACGCCGCCGCCGGCTTCTGAAGGGGAGGCAGACCGATGACCGACACCGTGACCGCGCTCTTCGATCAGGTGGTGCCCGCGCAGGCGCCGTTCTCCACGCTCGTGCGGGCGGGCCAGACGATCCGCATCGAGGATCTGGAAGGCTGCCAGGCCGTCGACACCCTGTTCTACCGGGCCGACGACCTCACCGAGCGCTACTCCGCCCAGGACACCCTGCGCGAGCAGGGCGCGGCCTACGTCACCACCGGCACGCGGGTGATGTCGAGCGAGGGCCGGGTGATGCTCACCGTCACCGCCGATTCCTGCGGGCGCCACGACACCTCCGCCGGGGCGTGCTCCTGCGAGAGCAACACCGTCCGCTTCGGCCACGCCACGAAGTATCTCCACGCCTGCCGCGAGAATTTCGCCATCGAGGTGGCGAAGTACGGCCTGTCGAAGCGCGACATCGTGCCGAACATCAACTTCTTCATGAACGTGCCGATCGAGCAGGACGGCGGGCTCGCCATCGTCGACGGCGTCTCGTCGCCCGGCGACTACGTCGAACTCAGGGCCGAGATGGACGTGATCTGCGTCATCTCGAACTGCCCGCAGATCAACAACCCCTGCAACGGCTTCAACCCCACGCCGATCCGCGTGACGGTCCGCGAGGGCTGACCCGAGATGTTCGCCAAGGTTCTGGTCGCCAATCGCGGCGAGATCGCCGCCCGCGTCGTGCGCACGCTGACGCGGATGGGCATCGCGTCCGTCGCCGTCTATTCCGACGCCGACCGCTTCACGCCGGGCGTGCTCGCCGCCGACGAGGCCGTGCGCCTCGGGCCGGCGCCGGCCGCGCAGAGCTATCTCGACGTCGAGGCCGTGATCGCCGCCTGCAAGGAAACAGGCGCCGAGGCCGTCCATCCCGGCTACGGCTTCCTCTCCGAAAATGTCGGCTTCGCCGAGCGGCTGGCGGCGGAGGGGATCGCCTTCATCGGCCCGCGCCCGGAGCACCTGCGCGCCTTCGGCCTCAAGCACACCGCCCGCGAACTGGCCAAAGCCAGCGGCGTGCCGCTCCTGCCCGGCACCGATCTTCTACCGGACGTGGAGGCCGCGCTGAGCGCGGCCGAGGCGATCGGCTATCCGGTGATGCTGAAGAGCACCGCGGGCGGCGGCGGCATCGGCATGCAGCTCTGCCACTCGGCGGAAGAACTCGCCGAGCGCTTCGCCGCGGTGGAGCGCACCGCGCGGGCGAGCTTCGGCGATGCCCGCGTCTACCTCGAACGCTTCGTGGCGGAGGCCCGCCACGTCGAGGTGCAGATCTTCGGCGACGGGCAAGGCCGCGTCGTAGCCTTGGGTGAGCGCGACTGCTCGCTCCAGCGCCGGAACCAGAAGGTGATCGAGGAGACGCCCGCCCCCGGCCTCTCCGACGCGACCCGCGCCCGGCTCCACGCCGCGGCGGTGGCGCTCGGTGAGAGCGTCGCCTACGCCTCGGCCGGCACGGTCGAGTTCATCTACGATCCCGCCCGCGAGGATTTTTCCTTCCTCGAAGTGAACACGCGGCTCCAGGTCGAGCACCCGGTGACGGAGGCCGTGTTCGGCATCGACCTCGTGGAATGGATGGTGCGCCAGGCCGCGGGCGAGGATCCGATCGCGGCGGCCGGGCCGCTCGCGCCGCGGGGTGCGGCGATCGAGGCCCGGCTCTACGCCGAGATCCCGCACGCCAATTTTTCCCCCAGCGCCGGCCTGCTCACCGAGGTGCGTTTTTCGGACTCCGCCCGCATCGACGGCTGGATCGCCGCCGGCACCGAGGTCACGCCGTTCTACGATCCGATGCTCGCCAAGATCATCGTCACCGGCGCCGACCGGCCGGCGGCGATCGCGGCGCTCCGGGCGGCGCTCGGCGAGACGGCCGTCTTCGGCATCGAGACCAACCTCGACTACCTGCGCACCATCGCCGCCTCGGAGATCTTCGCGAGCGGCCGGGTGGCGACGACGGCTCTGCGCGATCTCGAATACCGCCCCAAAAGCATCGAGGTGCTGCTGCCCGGCCCGCAATCGAGCCTGCAGGAGCTGCCCGGCCGCCTCGGCCTGTGGGAGGTCGGCGTGCCGCCGAGCGGGCCGATGGATGCCCGCTCCTTCGCCCGCGCCAACGCCCTGGTCGGCAACGACCGGGACACTTGCGCCCTCGAACTGACCGTCTCCGGCCCGACGCTCCGCTTCCACGCCGACGCTCGGGTGGCGCTGGCGGGCGCCGCGATGCGGCTCACCCTCGACGGCGCGCCGCGCCCCCACGGCGCGGCCTTCCCGGTCAGGGCAGGACAGACGCTCGCTGTCGGCGCGATCGAGGGACCGGGCCAGCGCGCCTATCTGGCCCTGCGCGGCGGTTTTTCCGCGCCGGCCGTGCTCGGTTCCCGCGCCACCTTCGCGCTCGGCGCCTTCGGCGGCCACGCCACCGGGGTGCTGAAGGCCGGCGACGTGCTCCATCTCGGCGACGCGCCGACGGTAGAGGCGGCCCCGCCCGAGCCGGCGCCGCTGACGCATGCCTGGGAGATCGGCGTCGTCTACGGTCCGCACGGGGCGCCGGACTTCTTCCAGGAGGCCGACATCGCCGACCTGTTCTCGGAATCTTACGAGGTGCACTTCAACTCGGCCCGCACCGGCGTGCGCCTGATCGGCCCGACCCCGCGCTGGGCCCGCAGCGACGGCGGCGAGGCGGGGCTCCACCCTTCGAACCTGCACGACAACGCCTACGCCGTCGGCGCCATCGACTTCACCGGCGACATGCCGATCCTGCTCGGCCCCGACGGCCCGAGCCTCGGCGGCTTCGTCTGCCCGGGCGTCATCGCCCGCGACGAATTGTGGAAGATGGGCCAGCTCCGGCCCGGCGACACCGTGCGGTTCCGGCCGGTGGAACGGCCGGAGGATGAAGCACTGGCGAAAGCCCTCCCCCCTCTGCGGGGGAGGGTGCCCGCGGAGGGGAGAGGGAACACGCCCGGCTCCCCCATCCTCGCCCGCGACGAGACCGGTCCGGTCCCCGTCGCCTACCGGCGGCAGGGCGACGACAACCTCCTCGTCGAGTACGGCCCGATGGCCCTCGATATCGGCCTGCGCCTGCGCGTCCACCTCCTCGCCGAAGCGGTGCGCGCGGCGCGGCTGCCGGGCCTGATCGACCTGACGCCGGGCATCCGCTCGCTGCAGATCCACTACGACGGCACGGCGCTGCCGCGCCCCCGCCTCCTCGGCCTGTTGCGCGAGATCGAGGCCGGCCTGCCGGCCGCCGAGGATGTGAGCGTCCCGAGCCGAACGGTGTACCTGCCGCTGTCGTGGAACGACCCGCAGGCCGAACTCGCCATGCGCAAGTACCAGGAGCTGGTGCGCCCCAACGCACCCTGGTGCCCCTCGAACATCGAGTTCATCCGCCGCATCAACGGCCTGCCCGACGAGGCGGCGGTGCGAAGCATCATCTTCGACGCGGAATACCTCGTGATGGGGCTCGGCGACGTCTATCTCGGCGCGCCGGTGGCGACCCCGGTCGATCCGCGCCACCGCCTCGTCACGACGAAGTACAACCCGGCCCGCACCTGGACGCCGGAGAACGCGGTCGGCATCGGCGGCGCCTACATGTGCATCTACGGCATGGAGGGGCCGGGCGGGTACCAGCTGTTCGGGCGCACGATCCAGATCTGGAACACCTGGCGCATGACCCGCGAATTCGTGCCCGACCACCCCTGGCTGCTGCGGCCCTTCGACCGGATCCGCTTCGTCCCCGTGAGCCACGCCGAACTCACCGAGGCGCGGGCCGCCTTCCCGCACGGGGCCTATCCGATCCGGATCGAGGACGGCCGGTTCTCCTACGCGGAGCACCGGGCCATGCTGGCGGGCCACGCGCCCGAGATCGAGGCGGCGCGCGCGCGCCAGCAGGCGGCCTTCGCCGCCGAGCGCGAGCGCTGGAAGGCGGAAGGGCTCGACAGCTTCGTCGCCGACGAGGCGGTGGCCGACGAGGCCGCCGCGATCCCGCCGGGCTGCGAGGGCGTGCCGACCACCGTGCCCGGCAATGTCTGGAAGGTGCTCGTCGGCGAGGGCGAGACCGTGGCCGCCGGCCAGACGGTGGCGATCCTCGAATCGATGAAGATGGAGGTGGCGGTCACCGCCCCCGTGGGCGGCCGGGTGCGGGAGATCCGCGCCGGGCCCGGCCGCACCCTGCGCGGCGGCGACCTCGTCGCCGTCCTCGAGGTCTGAGACGGGGATGGATCTTGCAAGAGCCGTCCTTCCCACCCGGCGCGATCCTCGCGCATGCACGGAGACGGCCGATGATGCAGCGGATCCAGCGCACCCTCACCACGATCCTCGGCCTGGTGGTGCTCGGCCTCCAGGCCAAGGCTGCCGGGCGGCTGCCGCGGGGCGGCCGGGACCGAGAAGCGCCGCGATAGCCCCGGCAGCCCCGTCGTTCGGCTCGGGCCGCCGGAGCCCCTTCTTCCGGGAGACGTGCCGCCGGCCCGTCGCCCCTTCACCGACGTGAGAGAGATATGCCGGTTCCCGCCTTCCCGAGCCTGAGCGCGCTCCACGCCGCCTACGCCGACGGGCTCTCGCCCGAGGCGGTGGTGGCGGAGACCTATCGCCGGATCGCCGCCGCCGACGATCCCGGCATCTTCCTCGCCCTGGTGCCGGAGGCGGAGGCGCAAGCCGCCGCGCGCGCCCTCGGCCCCTTCGACCTCGAACGGACGCCGCTCTGGGGCGTGCCCTTCGCGGTGAAGGACAACATCGACGTGGCGGGCCTGCCCACCACCGCCGCCTGCCCGGACTTCGCCTACACGCCGGAGGCGACCGCCCCCGCCGTCGCGCGCCTGCTCGCGGCCGGCGCGATCCTCGTCGGCAAGACCAATCTCGACCAGTTCGCCACCGGGCTCGTCGGATTGCGCACCCCCTACCCTGCCCCGAAGAACGCCTGCGATCCGTCGATCGTGCCCGGCGGCTCCTCGTCCGGCTCGGCGGTCGCGGTGGCGCGCGGCCTCGTCACCTTCGCCCTGGGCACCGACACCGCCGGATCGGGCCGGGTCCCGGCCGGCCTCAACAACGTGGTGGGGCTCAAACCCTCCCTCGGCAGCGTCTCGGGGCGGGGCGTGGTCCCGGCCTGCCGCACGCTCGACACCCTCTCCGTCTTCGCCGGCACCGTGAGCGAGGCCGACGCGGTCTTCCGGATCATGGCCGGCTACGATCCGCAGGACCCGTTTGCGCGCGCCCTGCCCGTCCCGCCCCGCCCCGGCGGCCTGCCGCCGGGCCTGCGCCTCGGCGTGCCGGATGCGGCGGGCCGGATCTTTGGTGGCGATCCCCTCTCGGAACAGGCCTTCGACGCGTCGCTGGCCGACCTTCGCGCCCTGCTCGGCGGCGCGACGACGGCGGTCGATCTCGCGCCCTTCCACGCGGTGGCGCAGCTTCTCTACGCGGGGCCCTGGGTCGCCGAGCGCTATCAGGCGATCCGCTCCTTCCTCGAGGCGTGGCCCGAGGCCCTGCACCCGACCACGCGGGCGATCATCGGCGCGGCCACCGGTCACTCGGCGGCGGATGCCTTCGCCGGCCTCTACCGCCTCGCCGAACTGCGCCGGGCGACCGAGCCGGTCTGGCGCGCCATCGACGTGCTGGTGGTGCCGACCTACCCGCGTCCGCGCCGCGTCGCCGACCTCGCCGCCGACCCGGTCGGCCCCAACAGCGAGCTCGGCACCTACACCAACTTCGTCAACCTGCTCGATCTCTGCGCCCTCGCGGTGCCGGGCCGGTGGCGCGCCGACGGTTTTCCGTCGGGCGTCACGCTGATCGCGCCGCGCGGGGCCGACGGGCTCCTCGCCGAACTCGGCGCCCGCCTCCACGCCGCCTCCGGTGCCACCCTCGGGGCAAGCGGCCTGCCGCTCCCCGCCGAGGCCGCGCCGCAGGTGACGCGCGCGCAAGGCGACGAGATCGAGGTCGCGGTCGTCGGCGCGCACCTGTCCGGCCTGCCGCTGAACGGCGAGCTGACCGCCCGCGGCGCCCACTTCCTGCGCGCCGTCGCCACGCGCCCGGATTACCGCCTGCACGCCCTCCCCGGCGGCCCGCCGGCCCGGCCCGGCCTGATCCGCGTCGCGCCCGGCACCGGTACCGCGATCGAGACCGAGGTCTGGGCGCTGGCGCCGGACGCCTTCGGCCGCTTCGTGGCGGCCATCCCCTCCCCGCTCGCGATCGGGACGCTGTCGCTCGCCGACGGCACGACCCCGAAGGGGTTTCTGGCGGAGGCGGCCGGACTCGCGGGCGCCCGCGACATCAGCGGGCACGGCGGCTGGCGCGCCTACCTCGCGTCCGGGGAGGCGTCGGCCTGACACGGTTCCCGGTTTCGGTTCGGTTGGCCGCCTGTCCCCAGGCCGCCCCATCGCTCAAAACCGGGTGCAAGTCCCTGACGGCACTGAACGCCGCATTGCCCTTTTCCCCATTCTGTCCCCATATGGAACGAAAGGCGAACGACGGTCTTTTCCGGATCGGTCAGAGGAGGAATGGGGGCCCATGGCACGCTACCGCTTCCACGCGACGAACGGCTACGAATGCGTGTTCGACGCGCGAGGAAAGGACATCCGTGTCCCCGAGCGCCTCGTGCGGCGCGCCGACGAGGTGGCGCAGGAGGTGATGAGCAGCCTCGCCGGCCGCGAGGACTGGTCCGAGTGGCACGTCACCGTGCATGACCGCGAGGGCCGGCGGGTGCTGGTGAAGCCCTTCGTGTAAGGAGGCGCCGGGCCGGGGCGCCCTCACGCCAGGAAATCGCGCAGGGCCGCGAGTACGAGGTCGGGCCGCTCCTCCTGCAGAGTGTGACCGCAATCGAGCGCGGCGCCGCGCACGTCCGCGGCCTTCTCGCGCCACGTCGCCAGCACGTCGTAGGTCCGCCCCACCGTCCCCTGGGCGCCCCAGAGCGCCAGGAGCGGAACCGCGATCCGCCTTTCGGCGTCGGCCGCGTCGTGTTCGAGGTCGATTCCCGCCGCCGCCCGGTAATCCTCGCAGATCGCGTGGCGCGTCGCCGGATCGCGGTAGACCCGCAGGTACTCGGCGAAGAGCGCCGGGCTCGGGCTGCCCGGCGTCTTCGACTGGCCTTCGACATGGGTGCGTAGAAAGAATTCCGGGTCGGCCGCGATCAGGCGCTCCGGCAGGGGTGCCGGCTGGATCAGGAAGAACCACCAGAAATAGGCGGTGGCGAAGGCCTTGTCGGTGCGCGCGTACATCGTCGCGGTCGGCGCGATGTCGAGCACGGCGAGCCGGGTGACGGCATCGGGATGATCCAGCGCGAGGCGGTGGGCGACGCGCCCGCCGCGGTCGTGCCCGACCACGGCGAAGCGGTCGTGGCCGAGGTGCCGCATCACCGCGACCGCGTCGGCGGCCATGGCGCGCTTGGCGTAGTTGGCGTGGCGCTCACCCCCCTCCGGCTTCTGCGAATCGCCGTAGCCGCGCAGATCCATCGCCACGACGCTGTGATGCCCGGCGAGCGGCGGGGCGACGGCGTGCCAGGTGGCGTGGGTCTGCGGATGCCCGTGCAGCAGGAGGACCGGCGGACCCGACCCGCCGACGGCCGCGCGGATGCGGATGCCGTCGGCGTCGATGTCGCGAAGCTGAAAGCCCGCCAGGAAGGGATCTGCCGTCATCGTTTCCCGAACCTCACCGCACGATCGAGGGTTTGGCTGCGTCCGCAGCGCCTACCGCCGGCCGAAGCCGATCTCGGCGGCCAGAGCCGCGAGCCGCGCCGGCGCGCGTTCCCTGCGCTCGGAATAGCGGTCCACGAGGTAGTCGGCCCGCCCGCGGATCAACAGGGTGAACTTCATCAGCTCCTCGCAGACATCGACCACCCGGTCGTAGAGCGGCCCGGCCTTCATCCGGCCGTCCTCGTCGAACTCCTTGTAGGCCGTCGGCACCGAGGACTGGTTCGGGATGGTCACCATCCGCATCCAGCGCCCGAGCACGCGCAGGCTGTTCACGGCGTTGAAGCTCTGCGAGCCGCCCGATACCTGCATCACCGCGAGCGTGCGCCCCTGCGTCGGGCGCACCGATCCTTCGCTGAGCGGCAGCCAGTCGATCTGGCTCTTCATGACCCCGGTCAGGGTGCCGTGCCGCTCGGGGCTGACCCAGACCTGGCCCTCGGACCAGATCGACAGGGCGCGCAGCTCCTGCACCTTCGGGTGGTCGGCCGCCGCGTCGTCCGGCAGCGGCAGGCCGTGGGCGTGGAAGAGGCGGACCTCGCCGCCCATCGCCTCCAAGAGGCGCGCCGCCTCGTAGGCCAGGAAGCGGCTGAACGAGCGCTCCCGCAGCGAGCCGTAGAGGATCAGGAAGCGCGGCGCGTGGGAGGGCGGCGCCGAGGCCTGCACCCGTTCCGCCGTCGGCACCTCGAAATGGGCGTCCGAGAGATTCGGCATCCCGTCGGAGAAGGGCTGCTGGGGCTTGTCCAAGGCGGCGGATCCCTATACGTTTCAATGATCGTTGAAATGATGGATCAATCATGGACGAACGGCAAGCCCTCGCGGCCTTCGCCGCCCTGGGCCAGGAGCATCGCCTGCGGGTCGTGCGCGCCCTCGTCACCGCCGGGCCGGACGGTCTGGCGGCCGGTTCGCTCGCGGCGGCGGTCGGGGTCGCGAGCACCAACCTCTCCTTCCACCTGAAGGAGCTCTCCCATGCCGGGCTGATCACCTCCCGGCGCGAGGGCAAGTCGGTCGTCTACAGCGCCGCCTATGCCGGCCTGTCCGACCTGATCGCCTTCCTGATGCGCGATTGCTGCCAGGGACGGCCGGAGGTCTGCGACGCCGCGCTGGCGGCCCTGTCCGCCTGCGCTTGCCCCAGCGGAGACACCGCCCATGCCTGAGGCGTTCGACGTCGTGATCTACCACAACCCGGCCTGCGGCACCTCGCGCAACACGCTGGCGATGATCCGCAACGCCGGCATCGAGCCGCACGTGATCGAGTACCTGAAGACGCCGCCGAGCCGGGCGCTGATCCGGCAGATGCTGGCGCGTGCCGGCCTCCCGGTTCGCGCGGTGCTCCGCGAGAAGGGGACGCCCTATGCCGAGCTCGGGCTCGGCGACCCGGCGCTCACCGACGCGCAGCTCCTCGACGCCGTCGCGGCGCACCCGGTCCTGCTCAACCGGCCGCTGGTGGTGAGTCCGATAGGCGTGCGCCTGTGCCGGCCGTCCGAGGCGGTGCTCGACCTGCTGCCCCCGCAGCGGGGCGAATTCGCGAAGGAGGACGGCGAGCCCGTCATCGACCCGCAGGGCCGCCGCGTCGCCGGCGCCTGAGGAGGCGCACATGTCCCTGTTCGAACGATACCTCACCCTCTGGGTGGCTTCGTGCATCGCGGCCGGCATCGCGCTGGGCCACGCCCTGCCCGGCCTCTTCCACGCCGTCGGCGCGGCCGAGATCGCCCGGGTGAACCTGCCCGTCGCCGTCCTGATCTGGCTGATGGTCACCCCGATGCTGCTGCGGATCGACTTCGCCTCGCTGCGTCAGGTCGGGCGGCACTGGCGCGGCATCGGCGTGACGCTGTTCATCAACTGGGCGGTCAAACCCTTCTCGATGGCGGCGCTGGGCTGGCTGTTCGTGGGCACCCTGTTCCGGCCCTACCTGCCGGCGGACCAGATCGACAGTTTCATCGCCGGCCTCATCATCCTGGCGGCCGCGCCCTGCACCGCCATGGTGTTCGTGTGGTCGAACCTGACGCGCGGCGAGCCGCACTTCACCCTGAGCCAGGTGGCGTTGAACGACACCATCATGGTGGTGGCCTTCGCCCCCATCGTCGGCCTGCTGCTCGGGCTCTCGTCCATCACCGTACCCTGGGGCACGCTGGTCCTGTCGGTGGTGCTCTACATCGTGATCCCGGTCGTCGTCGCGCAGGTCCTGCGCCGCAGCCTGCTCGCCTCCGGCGGTCCGGCCGCGCTCGACCGGCTGCTCGGCCGGCTCGGACCGGTCTCGCTGGCGGCGCTGCTGGCCACCCTGGTCCTGCTGTTCGGCTTTCAGGGCGGGCAGATCCTGGCCCAGCCGGCGGTCATCGGCCTGCTCGCCGTGCCGATCCTGATCCAGGTCTACTTCAACTCGGGGCTCGCCTACCTCATGAACCGCGCCGCGGGCGAGCGGCACTGCGTCGCCGGCCCCTCGGCCCTGATCGGCGCCTCGAACTTCTTCGAACTCGCGGTGGCCGCCGCCATCAGCCTGTTCGGCTTCCACTCGGGCGCGGCGCTCGCGACCGTGGTCGGCGTGCTCGTCGAGGTGCCGGTGATGCTCTCGGTCGTGTGGATCGTGAACCGCAGCCGGGGCTGGTACGAGCGGGGTGCGGCGGGCAAAGGTGCGGCGGGCAAGGGCGTGGCGGGCCAGGAAGCCGCCCCGAAGCACGCGCCTCGCGAGGCCTGAGCCGGGCCCGCGCGGGCGGCGGGTCGTCGGCCGCGTCCGTCCCCCGCCGGGCTCGGCGCGACCGCCCCCGGCCCGACCCTGATTCGATCGCCGATTCGGTCCCGCGCGGGGTCGCCTTCGGCCGATCCTGACCAATGTGAGCGGCGTCCGCGCGACTCTGATCGCCTGATCCACTCCGACAGAGGCGGCCGTGATCGGCCGAGCCCACCATGCGCCGTCACCGCTACGCCAAGATCGTCGCCACCGTCGGCCCGGCCACCAACACGCCGGAGATGCTGAAGGCCCTGTTCCTGGCCGGCGTCGACACCTTCCGGCTCAACTTCAGCCACGGCGTCCAGGAGGATCACGCGCGGGTCCACGCCGCGATCCGCGCCCTGGAAGCCGAGGTCGGGCGCCCGATCGGCATCCTCCAGGATCTCCAGGGACCCAAGATCCGCGTCGGCACGGTGCGGGACGGACGGCTCGACCTCGCCGCGGGCGAGCGGGTGCGCTTCGTGCTCGAAGGGACGGACGGCGGCAAGGACGCCATCCCGCTGCACCATCCGGAAATCTTCGCCGCGGTCGTGCCGGGGCAGGATCTGCTGATCGACGACGGGCGGGTGCGGGTGCGGGTCGTCGGCCTCGGGGACGGCACGATCGAGGCCGAGGTGATCACGGGCGGGACGGTGTCGAACCGCAAGGGCGTGAACCTGCCCGGCACGCTGCTCGACCTCTCGCCGCTCACGGCCAAGGACCGCGCCGACCTCGCCTTCGGCCTCGAACTCGGGGTCGATTGGGTGGCGCTCTCCTTCGTGCAGAAGCCCTCCGACGTGCTGGAGGGCCGCGCCCTGATCGGGGACCGCGCCGGCATCATGACCAAGATCGAGAAGCCGCAGGCGCTGGAGCGGATCGACGACATCATCCGCCTCTCCGACGCCGTGATGGTCGCCCGCGGCGATCTCGGCGTCGAGATCCCGCACGAGGACGTGCCGGGCCGCCAGAAGGAGCTGATCCGCGCCTGCCGCCTCGCGGTGAAGCCGGTGGTGGTGGCGACGCAGATGCTCGACTCCATGGTCAGCGCGCCGGCACCCACCCGGGCCGAGGCGTCCGACGTGGCGACCGCGATCTACGACGGCGCCGACGCGGTGATGCTCTCGGCGGAATCGGCCAGCGGCCGCTACCCGGTCGAGGCGGTGGCGATGATGGACCGGATCATCCGCTCGGTGGAGCGGCACAAGCTCTACCGCTCGATCATCGCGGCCTCCGAGCCCGGCGAGGAGGAGACCCCGCCGCACGCCGTGGCGACGGCGACGGCGGTGCTGGCCGAGGCCGTCCACGCGGCGGCGATCGTCGCCTACACGGCGAGCGGCACGACCGCGGCCCGCGTCGCCCGCAAGCGGCCGGCGGTGCCGATCCTGGCGCTGACCCCGGATGTCGGCACCTCCCGCCGCCTGAGCCTGCTCTGGGGCGCGCACAGCGTCCGCACCGACGACGTCGACACCTACGAGGCGATGACCGCCGACGCCTGCCGCCACGCGCAGGCGGAAGGGTTCGCCAAGCCCCACGACCTCATCGTGACGGCGGCCGGCATCCCGTTCCATACGTCGGGGAACACCAACAACATCCGCCTGATCCAGATCTAAGGCGGCAAACCCGATCGGCCCGATCATCGAAGGCCCGCCGGACGCGGTCTGGATCTCGAGCAGGTCGCGCCGGCTCGTCGGTCCGAAGGGGTCGGCTTTCGTGTCGCCTCCGGCTGAGGAGCCCAAGCGCTCCTAGGAGCTGCCCGCCGGGCCGCGTCGGCAGCACCGGCCCGGGCGGACCGTCGATTGACCGCGCCGGACCCGGATCCCGCCCGATCCTGATGCGATCCTTATAGGATCGCCCTCCTCTCCCTCTCGAACCCTCACGCGGTTCCCGTCCACATTCGGGGCCGGCCCGGATCGGCTGCGGGGCGTCCCGCCGCCGACGGCCGGACGGATACGGACGCACCCCATGCTCGACCTCGTCTTCCTGCTCGGCGGCCTCGCCTTCTTCGGCCTGGCCGCGGGCTACGCCGCGCTCTGCGAGCGCCTCTGAGAGGCTCTCATGACCCTCGACCTCGCCCTGGGCGCCCTCGTGACCGCGGGGCTCCTCGCCTACCTCACCTTCGCCCTCGTCCGCCCGGAACGCTTCTGAGCGATGCCCGGCGGCTCCGAGCGGCCCTGACGGACCAATCCCCCCATGACTCTCGACGGATGGATCCAGATCGCGCTGTTCTGCGCGGTCGTTCTCGCGCTGGTGAAACCGCTCGGGCTCTACATGACCCGCGTCTTCACCGGCGAGCGCACCCTCCTCTCGCCCCTGCTCGCTCCGGTCGAGCGCGGGCTCTACCGGCTCGCGGGCATCGACGCGCGCCACGAGCAGACCTGGCTCGGCTACGGCCTCGCCCTGCTCGCCTTCCACGGGCTCGGCTTCGTGCTGCTCTACGCGGTGCTGCGCCTGCAGGACGTGCTGCCGCTCAACCCCATGGGCCAGGCGGCTGTGGCGCCGGACCTCGCCTTCAACACCGCGGCGAGCTTCGTCACCAACACCAACTGGCAGAACTACGGTGGCGAGAGCACCCTCTCGTACCTCTCCCAGATGCTGGGGCTGACGCACCAGAACTTCCTCTCGGCGGCCACCGGCATCGCCCTCGCCGTCGCCCTGATCCGCGGCTTTGCCCGCGCCTCGGCCAGGACGGTCGGCTCGTTCTGGGTCGACCTGACCCGCTGCACCCTCTACCTGCTGCTGCCGATCTGCCTCGTCTACGCGCTGTTCCTGGTCTCTCAGGGCATGCCGCAGACGTTTGGCGCCTACGTCGACGCCACGACCCTGGAAGGCGCGCGGCAGACCATCGCGGTCGGCCCGGTGGCGAGCCAGGTCGCGATCAAGATGCTCGGCACCAACGGCGGCGGCTTCTTCAACGCCAACGCCGCCCACCCGTTCGAGAACCCCACCGCGCTGGCGAACTTCGTCCAGATCGTCTCGATCTTCGCCCTCGGCGCCGCCCTCACCAACGTCTTCGGCCGCATGGTCGGGGACGAGCGCCAGGGCTGGGCGATCCTCGCCGCCATGGGCGTGCTGTTCCTGGCGGGCGTCGCGGTGACCTATGCCAGCGAGGCGGCGGGCAGCCCCGTCCTGAACGGGCTCGGGCTCGCCGGCGGCAACATGGAGGGCAAGGAGGTCCGGTTCGGCATCCTGGCCTCCGCCCTGTTCGCGGTGGTGACGACCGCCGCCTCCTGCGGCGCGGTCAACGCCATGCACGACTCGTTCACCGCGCTCGGCGGCCTCGTGCCGATGCTCAACATGCAGCTTGGCGAGATCATCGTCGGCGGCGTCGGCGCGGGCCTCTACGGCATGCTGGTCTTCGTCGTGGTGGCGATCTTCGTCGCCGGCCTGATGGTCGGGCGCACGCCCGAATATCTCGGCAAGAAGATCGAGGCGCGGGAGGTGAAGATGGCGATGCTGGCCATCCTCTGCCTGCCGCTGATGATGCTGGGCGGCACCGCGCTCGCCACGGTGCTGCCGGCGGGGCTGGCCGGCCCCGCCAATGCCGGCCCGCACGGCTTCTCGGAGATCCTCTACGCCTTCACCTCGGCGGCGGCCAACAACGGCTCGGCCTTCGCTGGGCTCTCCGGAAACACGCCGTTCTACAACAGCCTGCTCGCCGTTGGCATGCTGGTCGGCCGCTTCTTCGTCATCATCCCGGCGCTGGCCATCGCCGGTTCCCTCGCGGCCAAGAAGACGCTGCCCGCCTCCGCCGGCACCTTCCCGACCCATGGCGGGCTGTTCGTGGGCCTGCTCGTCGGCGTCATCCTGATCGTCGGCGGCCTGACCTTCCTCCCCTCGCTCGCCCTCGGCCCCATCGTCGAGCACCTCGCCGGTGCGGCCGGGCAGACGTTTCCGGCGGGGGGCTGAGCATGCCGCGCGCCCTCTCCCCCCGGCGCCTGCCCCGCGCCCGGCCGGCGCCGCGCCGCCTGCCCCGGCATCGGGCGCATGGCGGCCCGCTCCGGCCGGTCCGCGTCTCCGACCTCGTGCTGGCGCTCCTCTTCGTGGCCCTGCTCGGCGGCCTCGCCCTGCTGGCGGCCTTCGCCCTGGCCGCCGGGACGACGGCGCCCTGACCGGCCCAAGAAACCTCCGATGACCCGGCCGCGCCGGGCCTCCCGCTCCCTTTCCGGACGCACCGACCCATGTCCCGTGAGAAAAAATCCCTGTTCAGCGCCGCCCTGATCGGGCCGGCGCTCCGCGGCGCGCTCGCCAAGCTCGATCCGCGGGCCATGATCCGCAACCCGGTCATGTTCGTGGTCGAGGTGGTGGCGGCGCTCACCACCGGGCTCTTCGTCCGCGACCTCGCCGCGGGCGGGCCCGACCTGTTCTTCTCCGGCCAGATCGTCCTGTGGCTCTGGTTCACCCTGCTGTTCGCGAACTTCGCCGAGGCGCTCGCGGAAGGCCGCGGCAAGGCCCAGGCCGACGCGCTCCGGCGCACCCGCACCGAGATGACGGCCAAGCGCCTCACCGGCGGCGGACCCGGCTACGAGACCGTGCCCGGAACCGCGCTCACGGTCGGCGACGTGGTGCTGGTCGAGGCCGGCGACCTGATTCCCTCCGACGGCGAGGTGATCGAGGGCGTCGCCTCCGTCAACGAGGCCGCCATCACCGGCGAGTCCGCCCCCGTCATCCGCGAATCCGGCGGCGACCGCTCGGCGGTGACCGGCGGCACGCAGGTGCTCTCCGACGCGATCAAGGTGCGCATCACCGCGGCGGCCGGCGCGACCTTCGTCGACCGCATGATCCGCCTCGTCGAGGGCGCGTCGCGGCAGAAGACGCCCAACGAGATCGCGCTCAACATCCTGCTCGCGGGGCTGACCATCGTCTTCGTCTTCGCGGTGGCCTCGATCCCGAGCTTCGCGGCCTATGCGGGCGGATCGATCCCCGTCATCGTGCTGGTGGCGCTCTTCGTCACGCTGATCCCGACCACCATCGGCGCGCTGCTCTCCGCCATCGGCATCGCCGGAATGGACCGGCTGGTGCGCTTCAACGTGCTCGCGATGTCCGGCCGCGCCGTCGAGGCGGCGGGCGACGTCGACACGCTGCTGCTCGACAAGACCGGCACGATCACGCTCGGCAACCGGCAGGCGACGGAGTTCCGGCCGGTCCGCGGCGTCTCCGAGGCGGAGCTGGCCGACGCGGCGCAACTCGCCTCGCTCGCCGACGAGACGCCGGAGGGCCGCTCCATCGTCGTGCTCGCCAAGGAGAAGGTCGGCCTGCGCGCCCGCGACATGGCCGGGCTCAACGCCACCTTCGTGCCCTTCACCGCGCAGTCGCGGATGTCGGGCGTGGATCTGGAGGGCAGCGCGATCCGCAAGGGCGCGGTCGAGGCCGTGATCGCCTCGGTCTCCGGCCAGCCGACGGCGACGCGGGGGTCCAGTGCCGCCCTGGCGTACCATCCCGCCGCCGAGACCGAGGCGGTGGGCGAGATCCGGGCGATCGCCGAGGAGATCGCCAGGGCCGGCGGCACGCCCCTCGCCGTGGCGAAGGACGGCCGCCTGCTCGGCGTCATCGCCCTGAAGGACATCGTGAAGGGCGGCATCCGCGAGCGCTTCGCCGAGCTGCGCCGGATGGGCATCCGCACGGTCATGATCACCGGCGACAACCCCGTCACCGCCGCGGCCATCGCGGCGGAGGCCGGCGTCGACGACTTCCTCGCCCAGGCGACGCCGGAGGACAAGCTGGCGCTGATCCGGCGCGAGCAGGCCGAGGGCAAGCTGGTCGCCATGTGCGGCGACGGCACCAACGACGCGCCGGCGCTGGCCCAGGCCGATGTCGGCGTCGCCATGAACACCGGCACGGTGGCGGCCCGCGAGGCCGGCAACATGGTCGATCTCGATTCCGACCCGACCAAGCTCATCGAGATCGTCGGCATCGGCAAGCAGCTGCTGATGACGCGTGGCGCGCTCACCACCTTCTCCATCGCCAACGACGTGGCCAAATACTTCGCCATCCTCCCGGCGATGTTCCTGACGCTCTATCCGCCGCTCCAGGCGCTCAACGTGATGGGGCTCGCCTCGCCGCAGAGCGCGATCCTCTCGGCCATCATCTTCAACGCGCTCGTCATCGTGGCGCTGATCCCGCTGGCGCTGCGGGGCGTCACCTACCGGGCGGTCGGGGCGGCCGCGCTGCTGCGGCGCAACCTCCTCGTCTACGGCCTCGGCGGCGTGCTGGTGCCCTTCCTCGGCATCAAGGCCATCGACATGGCCGTCTCCGCCCTCCACCTCGCTTAGAATGGAACACGCCATGTCGAACCCGCTCCGCCCCGCCCTCGTCCTCCTCGTCGCCCTGACGGCGGTGACCGGCCTCGCCTACCCGCTCGCGGTCACCGGCCTCGCCGGGGCGATCTTCCCGGCCGAGGCCGCCGGCAGCCTGATCGAGCGCGACGGCAGGATCGTCGGCTCCGCCCTGATCGGGCAGTCCTTCACCGGGGCCGGCTTCTTCCACGGCCGCCCCTCGGCCACCACCGCGCCGGACCCGGCGGATGCGGCTAAGACCGTGCCGGCGCCCTACAACGCGGCCAATTCCATGGGCTCCAACCTCGGCCCCACCAGTGCGGCTCTGGCCGAGCGCGTGCGGGCCGACCTCGACCGACTCAAGGCCGAGAATCCCGGCCGGCCGGTGCCGGTCGATCTCGTCACGACGAGCAGCTCGGGGCTCGACCCCGACCTCTCGCCCGAGGCCGCCCTGTTCCAGGTGCCGCGGGTGGCCCGTGCCCGCAATCTGCCCGAGGAGGCGGTCCGCGGCCTCGTCGCCGCGCAGGTGCGGGGGCGGACCCTCGGCTTGCTCGGCGAGCCGCGCGTCAACGTGCTGGCGCTGAACCTCGCTTTGGACGACCTTGCCGCCGCCGGGGCCCGCCGCTGAGAAGGGCGCGTGACCGAGAAAGGCGCATGAGCGAGACTGGCCGCGACCCGAACCGCCCCTCGCCCGACGCGCTGCTCGACGCGGCGCGCCGGGAGGAGCGGACGCGCGGCCGGCTCAAGCTCTTCCTCGGGGCCGCGCCCGGCGTCGGCAAGACCTACGAGATGCTCACCGTCGGCCGCGCGCGGCTCAAGGCCGGCGCCGACGTGGTGGTCGGCGTGGTCGAGACCCATGGCCGGGCCGAGACCGAGGCGCTGCTCGACGGCTTCGAGGTCGTCCCGCGCCGCGCCGTGCCCTATCACGGCACGGTGCTGGAGGAGATGGACCTCGACGCGCTGCTCGTTCGCCGGCCGGACCTCGCGCTCGTGGACGAACTCGCCCACACCAACGCGCCGGGCTCGCGCCACCCGAAGCGCTATCAGGACGTCGAGGAACTGCTCGAGGCCGGCATCGACGTGCTGACGACGCTCAACATCCAGCACGTCGAGAGCCTCAACGACGTGGTCGCCTCGATCACCCGCATCCGGGTGCGCGAGACGGTGCCGGACGGCGTCCTCGACCGGGCCGACGACATCGAGGTGGTCGACCTCAACCCCGACGACCTGATCGAGCGCCTGAAGGCGGGCAAGGTCTACGTGCCCTCGAACGCCGAGCGGGCGCTCCGGCACTACTTTTCCCGCGGCAACCTCACGGCGCTGCGCGAACTGGCGCTCCGCCGCACCGCCGACCGGGTCGACGACGAGCTCCTGAGCCACATGCGGGCGAACGCCATCCCCGGCCCCTGGGCGGCGGGCGAGCGGGTGCTGGTCTGCGTCAGCGAGGATCCGCGCTCCGGCGGCCTGGTGCGCTACGCCAAGCGTCTCGCCGACCGGCTGCACGCGCCCTGGACGGCGCTTTTCATCGAGGGGCCGCGGGCGGCGTCGCTCGGCGAGGCGCAGCGCGACCGGATCGCCGAGGCCCTGCGGCTGGCCGACCGGCTCGGGGGCGACGCCGTCACCCTGCCGGGCGGGCGGCGCATCGCCGACGACATCCTCGCCTATGCCCGTTCCGCCAACGTGAACCACATCGTCGTCGGCAAGGCGACGCGCTCCTGGGCCTTCGAGCTCCTGAACGGCTCGGTGGTGCACGACCTCGTGCGGCGCTGCGGCGACATCAGCGTGCACGTGGTGCCGGGCGCCGCCGTACCGGCCGAGACGGCGCCCCGCCGCCCGGTGGCCACCCTCGCGCCGCCCGCAAGGGTCGATTTCAGCGCCTACGCCCTCTCGCTCGCCGCGACGGCGGCGGGGCTCGGCCTCGCCCTCCTGCTCCAGCCCTATACCGGCGTCGAGAACGCCGACCTGATCCTGCTGACGGCGGTGGTGGCGGTGGCGGTCCGCTTCGGCCTCGGTCCCTCGCTCGCGGCGGTCGTGGCGGCCTCGCTCGCCTACAACTTCTTCTTCCTGCCGCCGGTCTACACCCTGACCATCGCCGACCCGACCAACGTCGCGGCCTTCCTCCTCTTCACCGTGGTGGCGGTCGTCGTCTCGAACCTCGCCGCGCGGGTGCGCCGGTTCGCCCTCGTCAGCCAGGGCCGGGCGCGGGCGACCGAGCGGCTCTACGGCTTCTCCCGCAAGCTCTCCGGCTGCGGCACCCTCGACGACGTGCTCTGGGCCACCTCCGCCCAGGTCGCGGCCATGCTGAAGGTCCGGGTCGTGCTGCTCCTGCCCGAGGAGGGAGCCGTCACCGTGCGGGCCGGCTACCCGCCCGAGGACCGGCTGGAGGAGGCCGACCGCGCCGCCGCCCAGTGGGCCTTCGACAACGACCGCCCAGCCGGGCGCGGCGCCGACACGCTGCCCGGCGCCCGCCGCCTGTTCCTGCCGATGCGCACCGGCCGCGGCACCCTCGGCGTGATCGGCCTCGACGCCGACGGCACCGGGCCGATCCTGACGCCGGAGGGGCGCCGCCTCCTCGACGCCCTCGCCGACATGGGCGCGCTCGCCATCGAGCGCGTGCGGCTGGTGGAGGACCTCGACCGGGCCGAGCGCGCCGCCGAGACCGACCGGCTGGCGCGGGCGCTCCTGACCTCGATCAGCCACGACCTGCGCACGCCGCTCGCCTCCGTGCTCGGCGCGGCCAGCACCCTGCGCGACCTCGACGCGGCGCTCCCGCCCGAGGCCAAGGCGGACCTGCTCGCGACCATCATCGAGGAATCGGAGCGGTTGAACCGCTTCATCGCCAACCTCCTCGACATGACCCGCCTGGAGGCCGGCGCCGTGACGCCGAACCGCGTGCCCCAGGACGTGTCCGAGACCGTCGACACGGCCCTGCGCCGGGTCGAGGCGGTGCTCGCGGGTCACCGGGTCGCGGTGGAGGTCGCGCCCGACCTGCCGACCCTGAGGCTCGATCCGGTCCTGTTCGAGCAGGTGCTCGTCAACCTGCTCGACAACGCCGCCAAATACGCCCCTGAGGACACTTTGGTGACCGTCCGCGCCCGCCGCGACGGCGCGTCGGTCCGCATCGAGGTGCTGGACGAGGGGGCCGGGCTGCCCGAGGGGGAGGCCGAGCGCGTGTTCGACAAGTTCTACCGGGTGCGCAAGGGCGACCGGGTCCGCGCCGGCACGGGGCTCGGCCTCGCCATCGCCCGCGGCTTCGTCGAGGCGATGGGCGGGCGCGTCACCGCCGCCAACCGCCGCGACCGGAGCGGGGCCTGCTTCACCGTCACCCTGCCGGTTCCGGCCGGGACCGCGAGGGACATCGCCGCATGAGCCCGATTTTATGAGCCCGACCATCCTGGTCATCGACGACGAGCCGCCGATCCGCCGGCTCCTGCGCACGGGGCTCGCGACGCAGGGCTACGCCATCCTGGAGGCGGGCAGCGCCGCCGCGGCGCAGGCGGTGCTGGGGCGGGACAGGGTCGATCTGATCATCCTCGATCTCGGCCTGCCCGACATGCGCGGCCACGACCTGCTGCGCGCGATCCGCGCGCGCCATCCCGGCCTGCCCGTGGTGGTGCTGTCGAGCCGAGACGACGAGGGCGGCAAGGTCGAGGCGCTCGATCTCGGCGCCGACGACTACGTCACCAAGCCCTTCGGCATGGCGGAGCTGCTCGCCCGCCTGCGGGCGGCCCTGCGGCACCAGCTCGCGGTCCAGGGCGAGCGCCCGGTCTTCCGGGTCGACCGCCTCTCGGTCGATCTCGTCCGGCGCATCGTGCGGATCGACGGCGCCGAGGTGAAGCTCACCCCGCGCGAGTACGACTTCTTGCGGGTCCTGGTGATGCATGCCGGCAAGGTGCTGACCCACGCCCAGCTGATGCAGGCGGTCTCGGTCTCGTCGGACCCCCAGTACCTGCGGGTCTACATGCGCCAGCTCAGGCAGAAGCTGGAGGTCGATCCCGAGCGCCCGCGCATCCTCCTCACCGAGACCGGCGTCGGCTACCGCCTGCGGGCGCCCGACGACGAACCGGCCCCCACGCCCGGGACGGCCGTGCCGGTGCCGAAGCCGTGACGCCGGCCCCGAGGGCCGCCGGAGGCCGGACGGCGCGATGACCCTCGACGACCTCCTCGCCCCGGACAGCGTGATCCCCGACCTGCGCGCCTCCGGCAAGGCCGCCCTCCTCGACGACCTGGCCCGGCGCGCGGCGCGGGCGCTCGACCTCGACGCCGGCGAGATCCTCGCGGCCCTCGTCCGGCGCGAGGGGCTCGGCTCCACCGGGATCGGTGCGGGCGTGGCCCTGCCGCATGCGCGCCTGGACGCCGTCCGGCGGCCCTACGGCCTCCTGGCGCGCCTGCGCGAGCCCCTCGACTTCGAGGCGGTCGACGAGCGGCCGGTCGACCTCGTGTTCCTGCTGCTGCTGCCGACGGAGAGCGGCGGCGAGCCCCTGAACGCCCTGGCCCGCGTCGCGCGCCAGCTGCGGGACCCGGAGAACGCGGCGGCGCTGCGGGCCGCGCGGAACGCAGCCGGCCTCTCCGCGCTGGTGAGCGGCCGGTCCCTCGGCACGGGGTGACCCGACAAGGACCGCGCTGTCGTCATTCCGATGCACGAAGCGCGTAGGTGGGGCCATCATCCTCGCCGCCGCAACGAGGAGCCCGCAACGCCTGGAGAGGTCCGCCGATGTTCAACATGTTCAAGCCGCAAGCGTCCCTCGACCTCACGCCGCGGAACTGCCTGGCCGCCTCGCTGATCTACTGCATGGCCTCCGACGGCGAGATCGACCCCGAGGAGATCGGCCACCTGATCTCGGTCCTGGGACGAAACGCGACGCGCTCGCAGCTCGACGCGGTCCTGCGCTACACCCGCGCCACCCAGCCGGCCCAGTTCCTCGCCGATGCGGCGCCCCGGCTGCGGCCGGATCAGCGGCTCTGCATCGTCCTGAACATGATCGACAGCGCGATGGCGGACGGCGAGGCCGAGCCCGGCGAGGAGCGGCTGATCCTGCAATTCGCGCAGGCTTTCGCGCTGTCCGAGAGCGAGCTGACGCCTCATTTCCGCACGCTCGTGGCCAAGAACGAGCGGGCCGTGCTGGACCGCTGACCGGACCCGCTGAGATCTCGGCTGCCGGAAGCGGTCCAGGCCGAGCGGGACCGGGTGCAAGCGCTCCCCGGCAAGCAACTCCGGCCGGGGAGCGCCTGAAAATCTCCGCGCCCGCTCCTCGGGCTAAACGTCGTGGGAGTACCGGAGCCGTGGCCCATTCGGGCGGGGCAGCCTAGATAGAAACTCGCTGTCTAAGAATGCGCAGCGTCGGAAATGCTTGCTCCTGGTGCGTTCGCTCGGGTCGAACCAGTCAATGGCAATCCATACGGAATCCCGCCCCTCGCGGCGCCATTCCGATTTCGTGCTTCGGCGAGGTTCGTCATCGCTGGCGCGACGGAGGGCCGTCCTCACGCCTCGCTGGGGTGAGACAGGCTTCGCCCTGATCTCGATCGAGTCAGCCCTCTCATCGGGTCGCGAGCAGCGTTGCCCTCCGCTGCTGCCGCTCGAGGATCTGACGCAGATGGGCGACGGCGCCCACCTGCATGCCGCGCAGCGCCTCCGGATCCGTTTCGCCGTCGCGCCGCATCGACACGTAGAACTCGAACTGCTCCGGCTCCGTCGCGGCGATCCGGTTCAGCACGAACGGGAACAGACCGAGACGGGCCGCCGCCTCGACGAGGTCGAGGAAGGACAGGGGCGTGAACACCCAGCAATGACACTCCTGATAGCGGCCCGAGGCGTGGGTGTCCCTGGCGTGCTCGTAGGCCAGGGCCAGGGCGGCCTCGCCGCACAATCGCGGTGCCCGCGCCGGATCCTCGCCCGCCCAGATCCCGCCGGGTTCGATGGCGAGCGCCTGATAGGTGTGGGCGAAGATCTGGCGCGGGCTCGGCCGGCCGTAGTCCAGCAGGTCGGCCTCGACCAGTTCGGCGATGGTGCTGTCGGCCCGCCCCGCATCGAACATGAAGCGCCGGTCGGGCAGCGACAGGTTGAGCACGCCCCCGGGCCGCAGCACCGCATGGATGCCGCGAAACCACCCGAGGAGGTTGGGCACGTACTGCGCGACCTGCGCGGCGATGGCGAAGTCGAGGCCGTCCGTCCCGAGCACGGACGCCAGCGAGCCGGAGCCCGCCCAGGCGTGATCGATCGGCACGGCCTCGTCGAGGCCGGCCTGCGCGTCGACGGCGCGATCGACATAGGCGACGCGGATCCCCTCCGGCAGGGCCGTCGGGTTGTTCGCCGGCCCGAATTCGAGGCCCCGGGCCTCGGGGAGAGGAACATCGTGCGTGAGACGGGCAAGGCGCCGGTCGGCCGCCCTGCGCGCCAGAAAAGCGTCCAGCGACAGGAAACCGGGATGCATGTCGCGGACGCCTCACCTCTCAGTCGCAGGAGAGTGCAGGATAGCGCATTTCATCTGCCCAGGAACACGCGTCAGCGAGGGATCGGGCAAAGGCGGTACCGAGGCGGATCCGCTCGGCCTCGACGAGGGGGCCGTCGACGGCGACCGGGCGGCAGCGGGTCTCCGCCTCGTCGAGATCAAGGATCATCGTCGATCGGGCTTCTTGAACTTACATTTCCCGTCGAAAGACCATGGGCCTTCGACCGCACATTCCGCACAGAACTGATCGACCGCGCGGGTGACGCCGGGGAAGCGGCCGCCGAGGCGGTCGTAATCGTCGGCGATGAACAGGCCGCCGGGCCGCAGCAGCGGCCACCAGGCCCGCAGGTCGGCCGCGACCGATGCCTCCTCGTGGCCGGCATCGAGATGGATCACGTCGGCGGTGACCCCGCGCAGGCGCATCAGCGCGGCGGCGTTCACTGAGTCGAGCGGCAGCGGCACCACCCGCTCGGCCAGCCCCTCGCGCAGGACGTTGGCGAGGAAGGTGCGGTAGAGGCTCGGGAAGCCGTGCTCGGTGGCGAGTTCGGCGAACAGGCCCTCGTCCGCCCAGTGGTCGACGGCGCCGAGCCAGGTATCGACCGCGATCACCGTGCCCGGGATCGCGCGCTCGGCCATGGTGCGGGCCATGTGGAGCGCGCTCGCTCCCTTCCACGTGCCGACCTCGACGACCACGGCGGGGCGGACCTGCTCCACCGCCTCCGCGAGATAGGGGTGCCCGCTGCGCCAGCCCTGCAGGTCGAGGGGACGCAGCCCGTCCGGGGGATCGGCGAAGGGATCGCGGCCGTGCCAGAGCGCGGCGATGAGGTCGTGTCGGGTCATTCTCGGCTCGGGCTGCGGGGAGAGGTGCGCCCGGAGGGTCCGGCGCGGATGGGGAGCGGGTCAGGCGGCGCGGGCCTCGGCGTAGAAGGCCTCGCACCGGTCGAGCCACCGGTCGCGGGTGAACAGGCGCAGGACGCGCCCGTGCGGGACCGCGCGCGGGATCGCCCGCGCCGCATCGAGGGCGTGGGCGAGGGCGGCCTCGTCCCCGGGGGGAACGAGACGGCCGGCCTCGCCGACGATCTCTTCGGCCGCGCCCCGGGCGAACCCGGCCACGGGCAGGCCGCAGGCCATCGCCTCGACCATCACCAGCCCGAACGGCTCGTCCCAGCACGGGGTGAACAGGAAGACGGAGGCGCGGCCGATCTCGCGCGCCAGCGCCGCGCCGCCGAGATGGCCGCCGTAGCGGATCCCGCCGCCGAGGAGCGGGGCGACCGCGCTCTCCCAGTAGGCGGGCTCCTCGATCGGGCCGAACAACGTCAGCGGCAGGCCCGCCCGCCGGGCCGCGCGAACAGCGAGGTGCGTGCCCTTGACCGGCGCGATGCGCCCGCACCAGACGGCGCTGCCGTCGCCCTGCTCCCGGAAGGGCCAGGCGGCGGGATCGATGCCGTTGTGCAGCACCGAGACCTGCGGCGGCGCGCCCTCCGGCCACCACGCCCGAGCGTGCGCCCGCGAGGTCGCGGTGATGCGGTGGCCGGGGGTGACGCTCTCGTGCACGAACCAGCGCAGGGCGTCGTAGGGCGGCACGTGCAGCGAGGTCACCGTCGGCACCGCCTCCGTGCGGCGGCGCTCCAGCGGCAGCCGGCTCAGGCTGTTGTTGTGCAGCACGTCGAAGCCGCCGGCGGCGATCCGGTCGCAAGCGGCGGCATAGCCCGCGTCGACATGCGCCCTCAGCTCCGGATCGCCCCGGTGCTCCATCCCCGGGAAACGTCGCTCGTGATGCACGGGGATCACCGGGTCGACGGCGAAGCGCCCGTCGCTGTCGCCGGCGGCGAACAGCACGACGTCGTGGCCGCGCGCCGTCAGCCCCTCGGCGAGATGCCAGGTATGGGCCTCCAGCCCGCCGGCGAAGGGCGGCGCGATCGGGTGACGCAGATGGGCGAGGAGCGCGATCCTCACGCGGTCACCGGCACCGTCACCGGCACCGGGGCCGGTTCCGCCGCGTCCCGTTCGCGCGCCTTCGCCTCCAGGAAGCGGATGACGGAGGCGGCGTTGGTGTAGGGCTGGTGGCTCTGCTGCCCGGTGAGCGCGAGGTCCGCGGCGTCGGGGCGGCGCAGGATGCGGATCGGCCGGTCGGGCGTGTCGTCGATCAGGCCCATCACCTTGAAGGCGTAGAGCCAGTGGCCCATGGTGCGGTAGCCCCACTTGGCCTCGAACAGCTCGGCGTTGCGCACCACGCTGTCGAGATGGTGGATCGGCGGCATGTGGTGCGGGTGGTACTGGTGATAGGCCAGCGCGCCCTTCATCCAGGCGATGGGGATGCCGCGCCGGTCGAGGATCTTGCCGAAATCGGTGTCCTCGCCGCCGTAGCCGGTGTAGCGCTCGTCGAAGCCGCCGACCGCCTCGAACGTCGCCCGGCGGATCGCGAAGTTGAGCGACCAGAAGCAGCGGTAATCGGTGCAGATCTCGAGCCCCGAGGCGGGCGGGCCGCGCCGGTCGGAATGCTTTTCCGCGACCTCCGCGAGGTCGGGATAGTCCCAATCGCCCGACGTCGCGCGCTCCGGCAGGTGCAGCACCTCGCCCATCAGCAGGCCGTCGAGCTCCGAGAGGCCCCGGGCGTAATCCGCCACGAAGTCGGGCGTCGGAATGCAGTCGACGTCGAGGAAGGCGATCATCGCGCCGGAGGCCGCCGCCACGCCGCGGTTGCGCGCGGCGGCGAGCGGCAGCTCGGTGCCCGTCACCGGAATCTGGCGGACGGGGAAGCCGACTTCCGGCAGGTCGTAGGGCGCGTCCTGCATCACGGCGACGATGAACTCGGCGGGTTTCTGCGTCTGGCGCTCCAGCCCGCGCAGGACGTTGCGCAGATGAGCGGATCGCCCCTTGGCCAGGGTGACGACGGACACGGTGGACATGCGGTGCCTGGGCTCCGGCGATCGAGGGAGGGGACGGGTCGTTCAGCCGGCCGCGACGACGCGCAGCGGGGCCGGCGCCTCGGCGGCGGGCCGGCCCTGCCACAGCTCGTCGGTCAGCCCTTCGAGCCAGCCGGCCGCGCGCCGGGCCGCGTCCGGCGCGTAGAGGCTGCGCAGCACGCTTCCATCGAGGCTGCGGGCGCGGGCGAGGAGGTCGCGCCAGCCCTGGAGGTCGCCGGGCCATCGCGGCGCCTGGACCGCGGCGCCGAGGCGGACCAGCGCCTCGGCTTTGCGGGTCTGCTCGCCGAAATAGCGCCATTCCGGCATGACGATGAGGCGCCCGCCGACCCGGGCGACCTCGTGCACGGTGTTGTCGCCGGCCGAGGCGACGACGATGTCGGCAGCCGCGAGGTAGTCGGTCACCGAGGGCACCCAGCCGAGCTCGCGCAGGTTGGCGAAATCGGTCTCGTGGCCCTCGCGGTGGGTCGGTCCGAGGGTGAGCCAGAGCGCGTCGGGCGCGGCGCGGGCGGCGACCGTCAGCGGCGCGTAGGGCGTGCCGCTGCCCCCGCCCCCGGTGACGGCGACGACGATCTCGCGGGCCGGGTCGAGGCCGAGCCGGGCGCGGGCCTCGGCGCGGTCGGGCACCCGGTCGATGCTGGTGCACAGGCCGCCGCTGTAGAACGTCTTTCGACGCAGATGCGCCGGGTAGTCGTCCTGCTCCAGCCGCTCGTCGAAGGGCGCGAGCATGCCGACGCAGGCCTCGTAGGCGCCGATATGCCCGAGATCGCCGCGGTCGCCGTGCATCCGGATCTGAACGGCCGGCACGCTGGCGATGCGCGCGAGCAGCGCGATCTCGGCCGAGACGTCGACCACGAACAGCCCGACCGCGCGCTCGTCGAGATGGTCGAGGATGGCCCGCATGGTCCGGCGCATCTCGGAAAGGCCGAGCGGGACGCAATGCATCACCGGCGGCGTCGGCTCGGCGTAGAGGCGCGGGGTCGGCACCGCGGCGCCGATCATGTCTGGCAGCGCCACAATCTCGATGTCGCGCTCGATGTCGCGCTCGATGTCGCGGGAGACGCCGTCGAACAGGTGCGGACCGGCGGTCAGCACCGAGACCGGACGGTCGCGGGCGAATTCGGCGGCCACGGCCATCGTGCGGTTGGCGTGGCCGCGGCCCTGGTGATGGACGAAGAACGCGATGGGTTTTTTCATCGAAAAGACCGGCCTCTCAGGAGAACAGGGCGTCGGGCCGGAGGGCTGCGGCGATCTCGGGCGCGCTCGGGGGGCGGAGGCGGCGGATCGCGGGGGCGTCGGCGTCCCAATCGATCAGCCCGGCGGCGCGGAACTGGTCGAGCCAGTAGGTCATGCACCAGCGGCCGTGCCGCGCGCGGAAGCGGGTCGCGTTGGCGAGGATCGCGTCGAAATGCTGGAGCGGGGGCACGTGGACCGGGTGATGCTGGTGGTAGGCCCGCGCGCCCGCGACCCAGAAGGTCGGCAGCCCGGATTGCGCGAGGCGGGCGGCGAGATCCGTCTCCTCGCCGCCGTAGCCGGCATAGGCCTCGTCCATGCCGCCGACCGCGTGCCACGCCTCGGCCGGCAGGGCGAAGGACAGGCCCCAGAGCTGGCCCGCATCGGGCTCTCGCCGCAGGCCCGCCACGGGCACGGGAGGCCGGGCCGGGTGGGCGCGGCCGAGGCGGTCGAGCGCGGCGGGCTCCGGCTCCGTGCCGTCGGGGATCGCCTGCGGCGGCAGGTAGAGAACCTCGCCGAGGAACAGGCCGCGCTCCGCCGCGGCGGCCTCGGCGTAGGCCGCCACCAGGGTCGGACCCGGGATGCAATCGACGTCGAGGAAGACGAGGACGTCGCCGGCCGCCGCCGCGACCGCCCGGTTGCGCGCGGCGGCGAGCGGCATCGGCTCGCCCGGCACGTGGAGATGGCGCACCGGGCAGCCGGGATCGGGCAGGTCGGGCGCCCGGTCCGGCTGCATCCAGGCGATCACCAACTCGCGCGGGGGCACGGTCTGGCGGGCGAGGCCGCGCATCAGGTTGCGGAGCCGGTCGGCCCGGCCACGGACCAGGGTGAGCACGCTCGTCGCCTCGCCGGAAGGCGGTCGAGGGCGGGTCACGCGGGCGCCCGGGGGTGCGGCCTACGAGGCATAGGACAGCGCCCGGCGAAAATGCAGGACGCCCTCGATGATGCCGCGGGCATGCGACGCGCGGGCGACGTAGGAGTGCTGGAGCGCCGCGTTGGCGGCGAGCCCGTCGGAGTAGTTGGCGACGATGATCGCCTGCGCGCGGGCGCGCAGCATCTCGACGTCGTTGCCGGAATCGCCCGCCACGAACACCGCCCGCTCGGGCAGGCCGTAGAGGGCGCGCACGTGATCGACCGCCGTTCCCTTCGAGGCCGTGGGCGGCAGCACGTCGAGGTAGCGGCCGTGGCTGTGGATCACGTTCGCCGCGAGACCCGCCTGCGCGAGGCGCTCGCGGACCCCGCCGGCGGTCTCCGCGTCGCCGAAGAAGCTGAGCTTGTGCGCGCGCTGCTCGAGGGGACCCTGCGGCACGAGCCCGTCGAGGCGGCTCAGCGCCGCGCCGACCGCCTCCCGGTCCCAGGCGCTCGAGACCGTCTCGCGCCACGCGGCGTCCGCCGTGTAGGTCACGCCGTTGGCGTCGAGATGGTAGATCTCCGAACCGACCGAGGTGATCATCACCTGCGGCCGCGGGCTCGCCTGCTGCTCCAGCACCGCCATGGCGCTGTGGAAGGAGCGGCCGGTGGCGACGCCGAAGGCCAGCCCGGTCTGCCGGCTGCGCCAGCGCCGGAAGGTCGCCAGCGCGGATTCGCAGCCCACCAGCGTGTTGTCGATGTCGCAGATCAGCAGTTGGCGCGGGGCCCGCAGGGGCGGGTTGCGGGCGAGCAGCGCGCCGAGAAGTTCGTGATAGCGCGCGGCGTGCCGGTCCCAGTCGTAGGTGGCGGCCGCCCGCGCCCCGCCCGCGACGCAGGCGGCGCGGAAGGCGGGCTCGGTCAGGATGTGCAGGCAGGCGGCGGCGATCGAGGCGGGCGCGCGCGGATCGACCAGCAGCCCGTTGCCGCAGGTCTCGACGATGTCGTTGGGGCCGCCGCTGTCGGTGGCCACCAGCGGCAGGCCGGCGGCGGAGGCCTCCAGAAGGGTCAGGCCGAAGGGCTCGTTGAGGGCCGGGTTGACGAACAGGCCGCCGCGCTCCCGCGCGTAGGCGTAGATCGCCGGCACGTCCTCCGGGCGGTGCGTCTTCGGGTAGGCCACGCGCCCGTAGAGGTCGTAGCGGTCGATGAGCACGAGCAGGTCGCGCAGGGTCGCGGCCATGTCGCCGTCGAGCCGGTCGATGTCCTCGCGGGTGCCGGCGACGATCACGAGGTTGGCGCGCGCCTGCAGTTCGGGGCACTCGCCGTAGGCCCGCACCAGGGCCGCGAGGTTCTTGCGCGCCACGGGACGGGCGAGCGCCAGCAGCGCGGGCTTGCCCGGATCGTGCAGGAACCGGTCGATCGCCGCATCGACCCGCGGGAGCGGACGGCTCTCGGCGAAGCGGGCGAGGTCGCTGCCCGGCGGCAGCACGCGGGCGCGGCCGGGATCGTAGGCGCTGTAGCCGGCATACTGCACCTCCGCCTCGTCGCGCGACGAGGCGATCACCAGGCTCGCCCGCGCCAGCGCCGCCTCCTCGGTCGCGATCCGGCGCGCGAGTTCCGGCCCGCGCGCGGACTCGCCGCCGAGCAGGGCCGCCTTCACCCGCCCGAGGGAATGGGCCGTGAACACGAAGGGGATGCCGAGCCGCGCCTCGACGATCGCCGCGACCGCGGCGGCATCCGCGTAATGCGCGTGGACGATGTCCGGCGCGGACGTCTGACGGCCGATCCAGGCGATGAGGTTCTCGGCGAAGCTCTCGACCTCGCCGTGCATCTCCTCCTTCGACCGGTAGCCCGGCGACGCGCTCGCGAGCCGCACGAGCTCGACCTTGTCGGAGACCCGCTCTTCGGGCACGGCGTATTCGGGACCGGGCGGCCCCTCGAACCGGCGCGTCGCCATCACGATCCGCGCGACCCGGGCATCCTGCTCCGACGCCCCGACCAGATCGAGCAGGTAGCGGATATGGCCGCCGGTATCGGAGGTGAGGCCGTAGACGACATCACGGCCGCGCAAGCAGCCTTGAAGAGCGATATGCAGGACGAACATCAGGCGTTCGTCGTGACGAGCGAACCGTGACGAAAGGTATCAGTCAAGGTGCAACAGGTAATTCGCGTCGCACAGGTCGCCCCGAACATTTTCCCGACTCCCCCCGAACACCATGGCGGCACCGAGAGGATCGTCCACGATCTTTCCATGGCGCTGCGAAACTTGGGCATAGACGTAACGCTGTTCGCGCCCTCGGACAGTGCGACAGACTTGCCGCGCATCGGCGATCATCCGAGCCTCGCCGCCTTGGAACGTCGCAACCGGTCAGTCCCCCCCGGAGTTCCGGCGGCGCTCGACGCCTTGCAGCTGGAGGCGCTGCGCCTGCGCCTCGACCAGTTCGACATCGTGCATTGCCACGGCGAGTTCGCCCACGCGGCCCTGCTCGGCCCGCGGCGTCGCCACAGCCTGACCACGGTGCACTGGCGCGTGGACGAACTCGACCGGGCCCTGTTCTTCGCCGGCTTCCCCGACCTGCCGGTCGCGGCGATCTCGGCGGCGCAGGAGGCCGGCATTCCGGCCCCGAACCGCGCGGGCACCGTGCATCACGGCATCGCCCGGGACCGTTACACCCTGCGCGCCGAGCCCGGCGCGCACGTCGCCTTCGTCGGTCGGATGACCGACCAGAAGCGGCCGGACACCGCGATCCGCGTCGCCCGCGCCGCCGGCCTGCCGATCCGCCTCGGCGGCACGATCGATGTCGGCAACCCGGATTATTTCGAGCGGAAGGTGCGGCCCCTGCTCGGCCCCGACGCGTGTTATCTCGGCCCCGTCGACGACGCGGCGAAGGCGGATCTCGTGGGAGGCGCCCGAGCCCTGCTGTTCCCGATCGACTGGCCCGAACCCTTCGGCCTCGTGATGATCGAGGCGATGGCCTGCGGCACGCCGGTGATCGCCTGGAATCGCGGTTCGGTCCCCGAGATCGTCGAGGACGGGGTGACCGGCTTCGTCGTCGCCTCCGAGGCCGAGGCGGTCGACGCCCTGGCCCGGATCGACCGGCTCGACCGCCGGCAGGTGCGGCGCCGCTTCGAGGCGCGCTTCACCGCCGAGCGCATGGCGCGCGACTACCTCGCGATCTACCGACGCCTGCTCGCGGCCTGATGCGCACCGCACTCCTGGCCTGGGACTACCCGCCGGCCCCGAGCGGGCTCTCGACCGCGGCCCGCGAGATCGCCGAGAGCCTCGCGCAAGCCGGCGCCGACGTGACCGTGTTCACCCTCGACCGCCGCGGCCGGGAACAGGTCGGCGGGGTCGCGGTCGAGGGGCTCGCCCTGCCGGCCGGCGGCGGGTTGGCGCGCCTGCGCCTGTGGGGCGCGATCGGGCATCTGGCCGCCCCCCTCGCCTTCCGGCGGGCGGTGCTGGCCGCCCACGCACGGGCCCCCTTCGCCGTGATCGAGGCGACGAACTGGTACGCGCCCGCGGCTCTGCTCGCCGGTCGCCGCGACCTGCCCCTGGTGACGCGCAGCTCGACCCCGGCCGCCTTCACCCGCGGAGACGGCGCCGGGCCCCGCGACCGCCTCGACGGCCTCGCCGCCGACGCGCTGGAGCGCCGGCAGGCGCGCGGCAGCGCCGGACTCATCGCCAACACCGCCGCGCACGGGGCGGTGATCGCGCGGGCCTATCGCCTCTCCGGGCGGCAGCCCTCCGCCGTGATCGGCCTCAGCCTGCCGCCGGAGATCCTGACCAGCGCCCGCGCCGCTTCCTATCCCGGGGAGGACGCCCCGGTGCAGCTGCTCTTCGTCGGGCGGGCGGAGGCGCGCAAAGGGTTCGACGCCCTGCTCGGCGCGGTCGCGATCCTGGCCGGGGAGCAGGCGCGGGGGGACCTGCCGCCCTTCCGCCTCGACCTCGTCGGGGTGCCGTCGGAGGACCTGCCGCCGGACCTGCCCGAGGCCGCGCGCCGGTGCATCCGCGCCCGCGGCCGGATCGATGCGGCGGCGCTCGCACGAGCGTATACGGACGCCCACGCGGTCCTCGCCCCGTCGCGCTACGAGAGCTTCGGCCTCGTCTACCAGGAGGCCATGGCCTACGGCCGGCCGGTGGTGGCCTGCGCCGAGGATGCGAGCGCCCGCGCCTTCGTCGGTGCGCCGGGGGCGGGGCCGCTGGCGGCGACCGCCACCGGACCGGCCCTCGCCGACGCCCTGCGCCCGCTCCTCGTCGATCCCGGCCTGCGCCGCGCCTGCCGCGCCCGCGCCCTGGCGGCGGCCGGACGCTTCGACCGGGCGAGCCTCGGGCGAGAGACTCTGGCGCTCTACGAGGCCGCGATCGGTGCGGCGCGACGGAACTGATCGGCGTTGCCGAACCACCGGGGCGCTGTCCTGGGCCCGCCGAAGGCCTCGACCGGAAACCCGGACCTAGTCGCGGTAGGGTCGAAGCAGCGCCTCTTCCTCGTCCGGACGCCCGCGGCCGGGGTCCAGCGCCTCGTAGCGGCGCGAACGCGCCTCGACATGGGCGCGGCTCAGGTGATGCTCGATCGCGCCGTGCAGGGTGAAGAAGCTCTCGGGCCAGCCGCCCGCCAGCTGCGGCCGCTCGTGCACCCGGCCGGCATAGGTCACCGCGCGGCGGTTCAGTCGGTACTGCACGTCCGGGAAGACGTCGGAGAGGACGCCCCCGACGCGGTTGCGCCGCGCCAGCCCGATCGAGCGCACGGCGCCGGTCTCCGCCATCGCCGCCAGCGCGGGCAGGAGGCGGCCGGCGGCCGGGTCGAGCGTCTCGTCGGCGTCGAGTTGCAGCATCCAGGGGTGACGGGCGAGCGCCTGAAGCGCGTTGCGCTGGGCGGCGAAATCGCCGGAGAGCGGCCGGGCGGCCACCCGCACCGCGCCCTCGCGAAACCCGGACACGATCACCGCCTCGGGCGCCGCCGCCCGCGCATCGAGCAGGATCGCGACGTCGTCGGTCCAGCCCGCCTGGCCCGGCAGGCCGGCCAGCACCGCGTCCCGCTCGGCCGGGCGGCAGATCAGCCCGAGGGAGACGGGGCGCGCCTCTGCCCCGTCGAGGTCGTACAATTCCGCATGCGCGGCGCGCTCGGCGTGGGGATGGAGCAGCGCCGCACGGCCCTCCGCGTCGAGCGGGCGGATGCCGCGCCCGGGCCGGGTCGCGGCGATGCGCAGGGTGTAGAGGTCGAGCCCGTAGGGCGCTTGCCGGTCGCAGACGAAGGTCCGCGCCGTGAGCGCCTCGGCCAGATGCGCGCGGCAGCCGGACGCGTCCGCCTCCCGTTCGAGCAGGACGCCGCAGGAGCCGCAGGCGAGCGGGAACGAACGCCGATGCCCGTCCGGATAGGTCAGGTGCCGCCGACTCGGCGCGAGCATGTCGGCCGCGCAGACGAAGCACCGGCGCAGGGCCGTCACGTCGAAACACCTTCTCGCGACGAGGGTCTGGTTGCGCCGGGCCGGCGCCTTACCTGGGCCGTTCCTCGGACGACGCCCTCGAACCGTTGACGCGAATGGCTGCCGACATCGATTGCCTCCGAGGCGAGCGGCCGGGCTTGGCCGCCTCTTCGTCCCTCGCCATCGTCGGCAACGCGCCGGAGATCGGCGCGGCCGCGGAGGCGATCGATGCGGCGGAATGCATCGTGCGCTTCAACAACGCCGCGGGCTTCGACGGCCGCACCGGCTCCCGGGTCACGCATCTCGCCCTGGTCAATCGCGGCGGCCAGATGCGCGAGTGGCTGGCAGACCGGGCCTTTCTGGAGCGTCCGGTGGTCCGGGCGGCGCAGGCCTTCATCCTGCCGTTTCCGATGCTGCCGCCGGAGGAGCAGGGCCCCGAGCCGATCTGCTGGACCCGTGAGGCCCTGGCGCTGCTGCGCCCCCTGGGCCGCCCGATCCACATCCTGCCGGAGGCGCTGCACGCGCACGCCCGGCGCCTGCTCGCCCCCCACACGCAGGGGCGCCCGAACCCAAGCACAGGCTTCCTCGTGACCCTGGCGCTCCTGCTCGCCCGTCCGGCCGAGGCCGATCCGGCCCGGGCCTACGGCTTCGGGTTCGACGGCTGGCCCGGCCACCCCTGGGCCGCCGAGCGCGCGTGGTTCGCCGAGTCCCAGGCCGCCGGGCGCCTGCATCTGCAGCCTCTCGAAGGATGATCCGGTCCGATGTCCACGCTGATCACGGTGCTCAAGGGCGGCGGGCGTTACGACGCGACCTGGGTCGAGCGGCTGGCCCGCGGCGTGCGCCGCCACGCCCCGGCCTTCACGCGGATCCTCTGCCTCACCGACGGGCCGCTCGCCGTCGCGGGCGTCGAGCGCGTGCCCCTGCGCCACGACTGGCCGGCCTGGTGGGCGAAGATGGAGGCGTTCCGCCCCGGCCTCTCGGACGGCACGACGGTGCTGTGCGACCTCGACACCGTCTTCACGGGCCCGGCCGACGCCCTGGCCGAGCCGGGCCTCGCGGCGATGGAGGACTACTTCCACAAGGGCCGCCTCTCCAGCGCCCTGATGCGCTGGGAGGGCGACGAACTCGCCGGGCTCTACGCGCGCTTCGCAGCCGAGCCCGAGCGCTGGATGACGGCCGGCTCCTGCGGCCCGGTGCCCAACGCGGTGCACGGCGATCAGGTCGTGATCGACCACCTGCTCCGCCGGGACGCCGTGCGCCCGCGCTTCTTCCAGGCGATCGCACCGGGCCTGCTCGACTTCTACGATCCCCGGCGCGACGCCCATGGCCCGGTCGTCGTCTTCATCGGGGCGTCCAAGCCCGACACCGCCCGCGGCGCGGTCCACGCGGCGTGGACGGCGCCCGCGTGAAACCTCGGGTGACACCCTGAGGGACACTCAGCCGGGCTGCGCGGCGCCGAACGCCCGCAGGGCGGCCTCGCCGGCGGAACAGGCATCCTCCGGCGAGGGATAGGATTCGGGTGAGACGCGGACGGACACGCCGTCCCGGTCGGTCAGATGCCAGCGGAACTGCTCCGAGTGCTCCGGGCAGGCCTCGACGGTGACGGCAACGGGGGTGGGATCGTCCATGGCGCGCAGCGTCCGAGCTGGGGGCGGCCCCGGGCCGAGGCCGCCCGGGAGGGTTTCTAGCTGTCGGCCTTCGCGCCGCTGAGCGTCAGATCGAGATAGGTCTTGGTGACGGGCTCGATCAGCGCCGCGATGTCTTCGGCCGCCCGCGTCTCCTCGTCGACCGCCGCGCGGAAGAGCGAGACCTGCTCGGTCTTGCCCGCCCGTTCGGCGATCACGCTCAGCGAGCGGTAGGCGGCGATCTGGTCGTGCTGGAAGGCGTAGCCGGCGTAGAGGTTCTTCAGCGTCTCGTCCTGGGCCGAGGCGTGGACGGCGGCGCCGAGGGAGCCGGCAAGGCTCGTCACCGTCTCCTTCAGGCCCGAAGGGCTCTCACCGATCGCCTCCAGCGCCTTGTCGAGACGGCCGAGCTGGGCCTTCGTGGTTTCGACGTGACGGCGCAGGACGGCAGCATAGTCGGGATAACGCTCAAGTCCGGAGAGCTGCCTCTCCATCTGCTCCAGCCCCTGCTTCTCCAAAGCACGCGTATTCTTCAGGGATCCAGCGTAAATCGTGCCGATATCGGTGCCTGCCATCTCGTTTTAGTCTCCGGGTTGAGCTCTGTTCCGGCCGATAACTTGAGAGCAACACCGGCGTTCCGCGCGTATCCTGCGGCGGAAGCGCCCCGCCAAGCCTGATGCGCCGACACGATGTCTTCGCATCGCGGGCCTGCCACGCGCGCCGTGGGTCACGCCGTGGGTCCCCCTGCGGCAAGTGGCGCCGCAACCGGGCGCGCGGGCCGCGGTTGCCCGTCGGCGCCGCGATTCGAGCCCGAGCAGGACCCGAGCAGGAGACGACCGCATGTCCGGGACGAGGCACCATCCGGGCTGTTGCCGACGCGGTGAACGCCGGTGACGGATCTGGCCGCGCACGGTGCCGCCTTCGCCCGGGCCGTCTCCGGTTTCGGGCCGGGCAGGCCGGTGGTCCTGTGCCACGACGATGCCGACGGCCTGTCGGCGGGCGCGATCCTGTCGCGCGCGCTCGAACGGTCGGGGCGCGGCCTCGTCCCCGTCCGTGTGGTCGGCCGCGGCGAGTCGGCCTGGTCGCCGGCTATGGCGGCCGAACTCTCCGCCCTCGACCCCGGGGGGCTCGTCGTCACCGATCTCGGCGTGCAGGCCGGCACGATCCTGTCCGGCGTGCCGACGGTGCTCGTGGATCACCACGTGCCGCGGTCGATGCCGGCCGCCGAGGCTGCGGTGATCAGCGGACAGGCCGACGCGCCGACGCCGACCTCCAGCCTGCTCGCCCATGCCTGCGCCGCGGCCTTGGGCGAGGCGGAGGATCTGGCCTGGCTCGCCGGAATCGGTCTCGTCGGCGACCTCGGCGAGCGCGCCGCGAGCGCCGATTTCCCCGACGTCATGGGACCGCTGCGCAAGGCCTACACCCTGAAGGCGCTGCGCGAGGCGGTGAGCCTCGTCAACGCGCCGCGCCGCTCGGCCGGCGGCGATGCCGGCCCGGCCCTGCGTCTGCTCCTGCGGGCAGGCGGGCCGGGCGACGTCGTCTCGGCGGACGATCCCGACGCGGCGCTCCTGCGCGCGGCCCGGGCCGAGGTGCGCGCGGCCCTCGACGCCGCGCGGAGCGTGCCGCCGCTCTTTTCCGGCCCCGTCGCGCTGATCCGCTGCGACTCGCCCTGCCAGATCCATCCGCTCGTCGCGCAATCCTGGACCCACCGGCTGCGGCGGCAGGTGGTGATCGGCGCCAATGCCGGCTTCCGGGCGGGCTATGTCCACTTCGCCGTCCGCAGCGCCACCGTGCCGGACCTGATCGGCTTTCTGGAGGAGCGCGCGCCTCGGCTCGGGCCGGACGATCAGTTCGCACAGGGCCATCGCCGCGCCACCGGCGGCCAGATCCGGATCGAGACCTGGAACCGCTTCGTCGCCGGGCTCGGCTTCGGGGCGGAGGCCGAGGTCCCGTGAGCCGTCGCCGGGCGTTGATCGTCGGCGCCTCCCGCGGCCTGGGCCTCGGTCTGGTCGAGCGCTTCCTCGCCCGCGGCTGGGATGTGACCGCCACCGTGCGCCGCCCCTCCGCCGCGCTCGCGGCGCTCGCGGGGGCCGGCCCGCTGCGGATCGAGACCGGCATCGACATCGACGACGATGCGGCCGTGGCGCGGTTGCGGGCAGGCCTCGCCGAGGCGCCGGATTTCGACCTCGTGTTCGTCGTCGCCGGGGTCGCGACCCAGGCCGGCACGCCCGCCGGCCTGCTGCCGCGGGAGGTGGCCGGCGCGGTGTTCCAGACCAATGCCCTCAGTCCGATCCGCTTCGCCGAGAGCTTCCATCGCCGTCTCGCGCCCGACGGGCTGATCGTCCTGATGACCTCGAAGCTCGGCTCGGTGTCGCTGAACCGCGGCGGCGGATGGAGCAGCTACCGGGCCAGCAAGGCGGCGCTCAACACGCTGGCGCGCTCGTTCGCGGGCCAGCATTCCGGGGCGGCCTGGGGCCTCGTCCTGATGCATCCGGGCTGGGTCCGCACCGATCTCGGCGGCCGGCGCGCCACCCTCGACGTCGAGACCAGCGCCCGCGGGATGGTCGCGGTTCTCGAAGCGCGCCAGGGCCAGCGGGGCTGCGTGTTTCTCGATTATACCGGCGCGACGGTGCTCTGGTAGGCCGACCGCCTGTGATCTCAGCGTGCCTGACGGCAGGGCGTCTCAGGGTGCGTCCACGGCGAGGTCGACCGCCGGCAGCCAGCCCGTGACCGCGGCCCTGCTGCCGAGGGCGGATGCGAGGATGACGGCGCCCGCGAACGCGCCGCTCCCGAGACCCGGCCGGAGCCTCACAGCCCCTTCTCCAGGACCTTGGCCACTGCGCCGATCTCGGACTTGCCGAACGTCTCGGTCGCCGTCAGACCGCGAACCGGAGGGCGGGCCGCTCGGCCCCGAGGCGCTTCTGGATCACTTGCACGATGTGCTCGGCGTCGCGCCCGACCGCCCCGAAGCGGCCCGAACCCCAGGTGTTCAGCCAGGGCAGGCCGATGAAGCAGACGCCGTCCTCGCTCGTGACGCCGCGCTTGTGCTTGGGGCTGCCCGCGCCGTTGAACACCGAGGCATCGAGCCAGCGGAAATCGGGCGTGAAGCCGATGCACCAGACGATGCTGGTGATGCCGGAGCCCTCGAGGTCGAGGTTGAGCACCGGCTCCCCCGGCTCCCAGACCGGGGTGTAGGGCGCCTGCGCCGGGGCCTCGATGCCCTTCTCGGCGATATACGTGTCGATGGCCGCGTTGATGCCGTTGTAGGTCCGGTCGGCCCCGTCGAGCGAGCGCTTGAGGTCGTCGCGAAAGCGCAGGGCGCCGTCCCGGTAATCCTCCAGCAGGCCGTAGAGCTTCATGCCCTCGATGGCGAAGCGGCGCAGGTCGATGTCGCGCCCGCCGTCGCGGCCCGTCACGTAGTGGTTGGTGTTGTCGCGGACGCCGTCGCGCAGCGGATGGTTGTCGACGGTCATCTCGTAGTAGCCCATGTCGGCGAGCCACGTGACGACGTCGCGGCCGCGGTAGAACCGGGCGCAGCGGGGCGCGTCGCCCACCGCCAGGTGCACTGTGCGGCCGGCCAGGTGCAGGTCCTCGGCGATCTGCGCACCGGACTGCCCGGAGCCGACGACCAGCACCTCGCCGTCGGGCAGCTGGGCCGGGTTGCGGTACTGGTTCGAGTGGATCTGCGTGATCGAGCCCGGCAGCTTCTCGGCCATGCGCGGGATGATCGGGGTGTGGTAGCCGCCGGACGCGACGACGACCTCGCTCGCGGTGTAGTCGCCCTCCGAGGTCTGGACCGAGAAGAGGCCGTCCTCGCGCCGCGCGACGCGCGTGACCGTGACGCCCTCATGGATCGGCGGGTCCACCTTGGCGACGAAGGCCGCGAGGTAGGCGACGATCTCGTCCTTCTTCATGAACCCGTCCGGGTCCGGCCCGTCATAAGGGTGGCCCGGCAGGTCGCACTGCCAGTTCGGCGTGACGAGGCAGAAGCTGTCCCAGCGCTGCGTCGCCCAGCTGTGCGCGGCGGTCCTCTTCTCGAACACGCGATGCTCGATCCCGCGCTGCTTGAGGTGGTAGCTCACCGAGAGGCCGGCCTGGCCGCCTCCCACGATGACGACCGGGACGTGACGGGGCGTGGAGGTCATGGCGCAAACTCCGAGACGATCTGGGCGAGACGATCTGGGCGAGACGATCTGGGCGTGACGATCTGGGAAGCGGTGCCGGCTCAGGGCTCGAAGGTCTCGACGGTGACCCGGCCGCCGGGGGGCTGCCGCGCCGCGGCCGCCTCGATGCGGGCGAGCTGGTCCAGGGCCGAGGAGCAGGCGAAGCCGTACTTCTCGCGCACCCGCTCGCTCGCGATGGTGAGGGCCGTGCGGGTCTTCTCGACGAAGTCGTCGACGGCGTAGCTCTCGCCCGGCGTGAGGAAGTCCTTCACCACGAGGGAGGGCGAGTAGCAGGCCTCGCGCCGGCCGTCGGGCCAGCGGACGTGGAAGCGCATCTCAGGCATGGATCGGCTCCTGTGGGACGCGGGCGCAGGCCGCGTAGGCGTCGAGGTGGCGCTCCGCGCAGCCGCGCCAGGAATGGGCGGCGGCCCGCGTCAGGCCGGAGGCGCGCAGGCGGGCGCGGGTGTCCGGCACCAGTGCCGCGGCCATGGCGTCGGCGATGTCGTCCGGGTCTGCGGGATCGACGAAGAGGGCGTCGGCCGGCGTCAGGTACTCGGTGAAGGGCGGCTGGCGGGACACGAGGGCGGGCGTGCCGCAGGCCATCGCCTCCAGCACGCAGAGGCCGAAGCCCTCCTTCCAGGAGGGGAAGGCCAGGACGTCGGCGAGCCGGTAGAGCGCCGGCATCTCGGCCTGCGGGACCGGGCCCGTCTCGACGACCGCCGCGCCGGGGCCGACCGTGAGCCCGGCCGCGGACAGCGCCGCCCGGCAGCGGGCGCGGTAGGCCGCGTGGTCGAGGAGCGAGGCGCCGCCGGCGACCACGAGCTGCGCCGTCGGGTGGCGCTGGCGCAGGCGCGCGAAGGCCGCGACGATGCCGGCCGTGTTCTTGCGCGCCTCGAAGCCGCCGACGGAGAGGACCACCGGCCCGGCGCCGAGACCCCAGCGCGCGCGCACGACCGCGTCCGCCTCGGCCGGCTCGCTCCGGTAGGCCGACAGGTCCACCCCGTTCCCGACCACGTCGGCCTCGACGCCGAGGTCGTCCCTGATCCAGTCGCCCCAGGTGCGGCTGACGCAGAGCAGGCGCCGGGCCTCGCGGATCGAGCGGTCCTGCCACTCCGCCAGCACCGGATCGGAGAAGCTGTCGATGTGGTGGACGGTGCGCGCGAAGCCCGGGATCAGGCGCCTGTGCTTCAGGGTCGCGAGGGCGTTGCCGCCGATCCCGTCATGGGCGTGGAAGAGGTCGAAGTCGCAGGCGGCCGGCGTCGCGAAGTGGCGCAGGTAGTCCTCGATGCGGGCCCGCACCAGCGCGACGGTGCCGGCGGCCTCGGCGGCCTCGGCGGCCTCGGCGGCCTCGGCGGCCTCGGCGGCCTCGGCGGTCTTGGGGGCCTTGGCGGCCACCGTCACGGTCGGGCAGGCCGCGGCCCGGAAGAAGCCCCGGCCGGTAGGGTCCGGCGCGTGGACCACGGCCTCGTGGCCGAGGGCGCACAGGGCCTCGGCCAGGGAGAGGCAGTGGGCCACGCCGCCGCGCGGGTTGGTGGAGTGGGTCAGGATGGCGATGCGCAGCCCGGTCACGAGGCGTCTCCCGCATCGGTCCGGCCGCACCCGATCAGCGGGCCGGCCGCGAAGTCCCAGACCACGGCCTCTCCGGCGTCCGCGCGACCTCGGACCCGGGCGACCCGGCTCGCGTCCAGCCGGCCGACGGCGGCGGCGGCGATGCCGCGCTCCGCGAAGCGCGCCAGCACGGCCGGCGTGCGGTCGGGTCGGACGCTCACGAGGTAGCCGAAGCTCGGGAAGGCGGTCAGCCAGCGCGCGAGCGGGACGCCGTCGGGGCGCGGGATCGCGTCGAGGTCGATGAGCCCGCCCACCCCCGAGCATTCGAGCAGCATCAGCGCCGTGCCGACGACGCCGGCCATGCTGATGTCCTTGGCGGCGCGGGCCAGTCCGGCCTCGGCGAGTCCGGGCAGCAGCGCGAGGTCGCCGCGCAGGCGCTCGCCCGGGCTGCCGGTCGAGGCGTCCCAGTACGGGTGCGGCTCGCGGAAGCGCCCGCGCAGGTCGATGGCGGCGACGAGGTCGTCGCCCGGCGCCGCGTCGAAGCTCGTCAGCAGGCGCGGGCCCGCCCGGCCGAGCACGGCGACCGCGAGGTTGCCCGCGGCCGCGCGGGTGTTGGTGTGGCCGCCGACCACCGGCACGCCGTAGAGCGCGGCCGCGTCGGACAGGCCGGCCAGGATCGGGTCCGCCGCCGCGGCATCCCGGCTCCAGATCGCGTCGACGACGGCGAGCGGGCGCCCGCCCATGGCGGCCACATCGCCGAGGTTGACCATGATCCCGCAATAGCCCGCGAAGTAAGGGTCGGCGGCCACGAAGCCGTCGAGGAAGCCCTCGATGGCCAGGAGCAGGTATCCGTCGCCGTCGGGGATGGCCGCGCAATCGTCGCCGACCGGCACCGCGGAAGGGCGGCTGCTCAGCCCGAGCCGCGCGACCACGGCGTCGATGTCGCGCTTGTGGGCGAGGCCGCGGGCGCCGCGGATCTGGTGCGCCAGGGCCTGGAGGTCGAAGCCCGCGCTCATCACGCGGCCTTGGCGAGGGTGACGAGCCCGTGCTCGGGATCGTGCATCGGCGGGTAGGCTGCGAGGTCCGCCTGCATCAGGTGGTGCGGACGGCGGTGAAGCGCGACCGTGTCGAGGCTCGTCCAGTGCAGGGCCGCGAACAGCGGCACGTTCCGCTCCTGCACGTGGGCGAGGAAGCGGGTGCAGCCCCTTGCGTGGGCGGAGGAGACCGCGACCTGGATGAGCCCGGCCCCCAGTGCGGCGGTCCCGCGGAATTCCCGGGCGACGGCGAGGCGCGAGCCCCACCACTCGCCGGGACGCTCCGGGACCTCGTGGATGCGCACCGTCCCGACGACGGCGTCGGCGTCGCCGCCGAGCGTCGACAGGGCGCAGATCGGGATGGCGTGCGCGTCGATGGCGTCGCGGTCGTCGTCCGTGAAGATGCCCTGCTCGGCGCAGAAGACCTGCCGGCGCAACGCCGCGCAGGCGCGCCGCTCCCAGGCGCTCGTGGCGAACTTCACGCGAAAATGGCTCGGCCGGTACGGCGGGACGGGTTCGAGGATCATGCCGCCGCCCCCGCGCGCTCGTAGGTGGAGAGCGCCGAGCAGGCGCCGCAGCGCCCGCAGCCGGCCTTGATGTCGGTCGAGCGCAGCCTGGCGGCAGCCAGCATCTCGGCGAGCGGCTTCAGGACGGCGTGCATGAAGTCCGGGCCGGGGGCCGGATGGCTCTCCAGCGGCGTGCCCGAGATCGGCACGAAGGGCACCACGAAGGGATAGACGCCCAGGCCGACGAGGCGCCCGGCCGTCTCCAGGATGGCCTCCGGCGTGTCGCCCAGGCCGGCGAGGATGTAGGTCGAGACCTGCCCCCGCCCGAAGACCGGAACCGCGGCCTCGAAGGCCGCGTAATAGCGCTCCAGCGGCACGCTCGCCTTGCCGGGCATGATGCGCGCCCGCACCTCGGGGGTGACGGCCTCGAGATGCATGCCGAGGGCGTCGATGCCCGCGGCCTTCATCCGCTCGAACCAGCGGTCGTCGTCCGGCGGCTCGCACTGCGCCTGGATCGGCAGATCCACCGCCGCCTTCACGGCGAACGCGCTCTCGCAGAGCACGGCGGCGCCCCGGTCCGTCGCGTTCGGCGTGCCGGTCGTCATCACCATGTGCTTGACGCCGTCGAGCAGCACCGCCGCGCGGGCGACCTCGGCCAACTGCTCCGGCGTCTTGTGCGCGACGGTCCGACCGGCCGCGAGCGACTGGCCGATGGAGCAGAACTGGCAGGTCTTGGTGCGGCTCGCGTAGCGGATGCAGGTCTGCAGCACCGTGGTGGCAAGGACGTCCCGCCCGTGCAGCACCGCGATCTTCGCGTAGGGCACGCCGTCGAAGGTCGAGAGCGCGTAGAAGCGGGGCTTGCCCGGGAAGGTGGCCTGCCCGATCACCACGCCGTCGTGCTCGATCACCGACACCCCGTTCGCGTCCGGTCGGCGCACCAGGAACGGCGACTCGAACGCGGTCTCGGTGTGGACCGGCACCATCACGGTGCGGCCGGCGATAGTCATCGCCTTGTGGTCGGAGGGGCCCGCCCCGCCGCGGCGGCTCGGCGCCCCGGCGCGGCTGTCGGCGAGCCTAACGCCGTAGGACTGCAACGCGTTGATCAGGCGCTCCGTCGGCATCCCGACCAGGCCCGCCACGACCGGCGGCACCGAGGGAAGGCTCGTCGGAAGCGGGCTGCTGCTCATGGTCGAGGCTCCGGGAAACGGTCGGGGAACGGATCGGCTGGTGCACGAACGAGGCCGGACGGTCGTCGTGGAGGAGGCTGAGCAGCTCGGGCCTGGCGTAGTGGCCGACTGCGTCCATCATGCGCTTGCGCTTGGTCACCAGCGCGAGGTCCATGTCGGCGATCAGGATGCCCTCGCCGGGGCCGAGCGGGTCAGCGAGGTGCTTGCCCTCGGGCGAGACGATGGCGGTGCAGTTGCCGCCCCGGCAGGCGCCGCGCAGGCGCTCGTCCGGGCAGACCTGCGCCACCTGCTCGTCGGTGAGCCAGCCGGTGGCGTTGACCACGAAGCAGGCCGCCTCCAGGGCGTGGTGCCGGATCGTCACCTCCATCTGGTCGGCGAAGATCTGGCCGACCAGCGAGCCCGGGAACTGGGCCGCGTGGATTTCCTCGTGGCGCGCCATCAGGGCGTAGCGCGCGAGGGGGTTGTAGTGCTCCCAGCAGGCCAGCGCCCCGACGCGGCCGACCGCGGTCTCGACCACGTCGAGGCCGGCGCCGTCGCCCTGACCCCAGATCATGCGCTCGTGGTAGGTCGGGGTGATCTTGCGGCGCTTGAGCTTCAGGGTCCCGTCGGCGTCGAAGATCAGCTGCGCGTTGTAGAGCGAGCCGTGGTCGCGCTCGTTGACGCCGAGCACGATGACGACGCCGTGGCGGCGGGCGGCGGCGGCGACCGCCTGGGTCAGCGGGCCCGGAACGGTCGGCGCCCGCTCGTACAGCCTCAGGTGCTCCGCGCCCTGCAGCGCCGGGGGCAGCACGAAGGAGAAGTAGGGATAGTAGGGCACGAAGGTCTCGGGGAAGACCATGAAGCGCGCGCCCTTGGCGGCGGCCTCGTCGACCGCGTTGAGCACGCGCTCCAGGGTGCCGTCCGGCCGGTCGAGGTCCGGCGCGATCTGGACGGCGGCGGCCCGCACGATCCGGTTCTCTGACATGGATGATCCTCCGGCTGTGACGGCGGCCGCGTCAGGGGCGGCCGCCGGATGCGACGGGGCCGTCGGCGGACCTGAGAGCCCGCTCAGACGGTCCAGGTGTCGATGATCACCGCGTTGTCGCGCTTGTGCAGGAGGATGCAGTCGAGCACGTCGAGGGGGTTGATCATGCGGATGCCCTCGATGAAGGCCGCCTCGCCGTGCCCGTACAGGGCCTGGGTCGAGAACCGGCAGGCATAGACCTTGCCGCCCTCGGCCATGAATTTCTCGAGCTGGTTGTTGAAGTTGAGGTGGCCCGGGAAGGCCTCGTCGCCGAGCCGCGGGAAGCCGCGCTGCACGCCCAGCGTGATGCCCGGGCCGTAGAGCAGGATGGAGGTGTCGAAGCCCTTGCGCTGCAGGCGGGTGGCCTGGAGCAGGTTGACGAGGCCGATGGAGCCCTCGAACGCGACGGTGTGGAAGGTGACGAGCGCCTTCTGTCCCGGCTCCGCCTTCACGTCCTCGAAGACCTTCTCCTCGTAATCGACCAGGAAGTCGCCCTTCTTGTGGTGCTCGCGGTTCACGGCAGGCATGGCTCTCGCTCCTTGATGGCAGGGGCCGCCGCAGGCAGCGCTGCGACGGCCGCGGGCAGAGCATGGCAAGCGGTGTGCCAATCGACTTCCATCAATGCACCGATCAATGTGGCCTAGAGCAATGCGATCAATAATACGATCAATATTGCCCGCGCGCTGCCCGACATCGATCCATGAGACTGCCCAACGGCAGAGCGGATGCTGCCCGATTTGGCGCCTGGGCCTGCACGTTCCAGGTTCGGCGATCCGCCGCATTGTATGGATCGACTGATCGGGGCGGAGGGGTCGAGGTTGCGGTATGACAGTTGCTAGCCATACAATTCGACATTGATCGCATGATCTTCGGATACGAGGCGGATGACATCATCGGAGCGGGACGGGCGGCAGGCCTCCCTGGCCGGCGTGACCGGGGCCTGGACGCCGGACCTGAAGCGCTGGGGCAAGCCTCGCTACCGCGCCATCGTCGAGGCCCTGGCCGAGGATGTGCGGACGGGGCGCCTGGCCGCGGGCACGCGCCTGCCGACGCAGCGCGCCCTGGCCGAGGCCCTCGACCTGAACTTCACCACCGTCTCCCGCGGCTACGTCGAGGCGCGCAAGCGCGGCCTGATCGAGGGACGCGTCGGCCAGGGGACCTTCGTGCTCGATCCGGCGCGCCCGGCCCAGGCGGCCCAGGCGGTCAATCCCGGCGGCCCGGCGCGGACCGGGCCGGTCGACTTCACCATGAACCTGCCGCCCGAGCCCGACGCTCCGGCGCTGCAGGCGCGCATGCAGGCCTCGTTCGCGGAGCTGGCGGGCAACCTCGGCAACCTGCTGCGCTACCAGGGCTTCGGCGGGACGGACGAGGACAAGGAGGCGGCTTTGCGCTGGCTGAAGGGCCGCGGCATCGTCGCGCCGCGGGAGCGCCTGCTGATCTGTCCGGGCGCCCACAGCGCCCTGTTCGCCGTGCTGGGGCAGGTGGCGCGGCCGGGCGACACCATCTGCGCCGAGCGCATCACCTATCCGGGCATCCGCGCGCTGGCGGCACATCTGGGGCTGCGCCTCGTCGACCTGCCCATGGACCGGCACGGGGTCGATCCCGACGCCTTCGCGGCCGCCTGCACGAAGGTCGCGCCGAAGGCCCTCTACCTCAACCCGCTGCTGCAGAACCCCACCACGGCGACCTTGCCCCGGTCGCGGCGGGAGGCGGTGATCGCCGTGGCGCGCCGCTACGCCGTCACCCTCATCGAGGACGACGCCTACGCGCGCATCTGCCCGACCCCGCCGCCGAGCTTCGCGGAACTGGCGCCGGAGATCACCTACTACGTCGCGGGCCTCGCCAAGTGCCTGGGCGCCGGGCTTCGCCTCGCCTTCCTGATCGCCCCGAGCGCCCGGTCGGCCCTGCCGCTCGGCGGCGCGCTGCGGGCCGCGACGGTCATGGCGTCGCCGATCTCGACGGCCCTGGCGACGCGCTGGATCATGGACGGGACGGCCGAGGCCATCGTGCAGTTCGTCCGCGAGGAGTCCAGCGCCCGCCAACGCATCGCGGCCTCGCTCCTCCCGGCCGGAACCTACACCGCCGACCCGCACGGCTTCCATGGCTGGATCACGCTGCCGGAGGGCTGGACGCGCTCGGCCTTCGCCAGCCAGGGACGGTCGGCCGGGCTCGGCGTCGTCGGCAGCGACCCGTTCTGCGTGGCCGGGACACCACCGGAGGCGGTGCGCCTCTGCCTCGGCGGCCCCTCGACCCGGCAGCAGATCACGCACGGCCTGGAAGTGCTCGCCCACGCGCTCGAAGGCTCGCCGGCCCTGGCCTCGACCTACATCTGAGACGGTTTCCGGACGATCACCGCGGGCCTTGCCCGATGATGGCGGAGAAACCGCAGGGGCCCATCGGATGTCGCGAGGGACGCTCGGTGCCGACCCAGCCGTTCGGCGTCTCGGCCGTCGATCGGGGACGTCACGCGATCCGCAGCTCCGTCGCGCCCGGTGCCGGTGCGCCGGCCTCCCGTTCGGCCGTGAGGGCTCGGGCCGCCTCCGATTTGCACGAGGCTTGCAGATCGGTGGAGTGCCGATCAGCGAGCCGGGGGCCTGCCGAGGAATGGATGGAACTGTCCGCAAGGCTGCGTCGAGCACGCACTGGCGCACGCAGGAGATGTTCCTCATCCAGGAGGTCATGAACCTAATCGGCAAGGGCCTGCGCCTCGATCAGGTCGCCCGCGAGATGCTGCATCTCCTGTCCGAGATCGTCGGGCTGAACCGCGGGCGCATCGTCCTGAAGGACCCCGACGGCGAAGGCCACCGCATCGCCTATTCCTACGGGCTGACCCGCGAGGAGGCGGCGCGCGGCCGCTACGCGCCGGGCGAGGGCATCACCGGACGCGTCATCAAGGACGGCCACCTCATCATCGTGCAGGACATCGACAAGGACCCGACCTTCCTCGGGCGCGCCGTGGCGCGGGCGCAGTTGCCCCGCGGCGCCGTCTCGTTCCTGGCGCTGCCGATCCGGGTCGATCACCGCACCGTCGGCGCCATCGCCTGCCACCGCATCCGGCACCGGGAGCGGGCGCTCTCGGACGACCTCACCATCCTGCGCATCATCGCCACCATGGTCAGCCAGTTGCTGACCCTGAACGAGCGGGTGGAGCGGAAGACGCGGGCGTTGGAGGAACACAACGACATGCTGGCGCGGGAGCTGCGCATCAAGCGCGCCCGCTACGGCATCATCGGCACCTCGCCCGCGCTGCTGCGCGCCCTCGCGCAGGTGGAGAAGGTCGCGGGCGCCACCGCGAGCGTGCTTCTGCTCGGCGAATCCGGGACCGGCAAGGAACTCTTCGCCCGGGCGCTGCACCTCGCGAGCCCGCGGCGCGACCGGCCGTTCATCAAGGTCAACTGCGCGGCGATCCCCGACAGCCTGTTCGAGTCCGAGCTGTTCGGGCACGAGCGCGGCGCCTTCACCGGCGCGGTCGAGGCGCGGGCCGGCTGGTTCGAGCAGGCGAGCGGCGGCACGATCTTCCTCGACGAGATCGGCGAGATGCCGGCGATCCTCCAGACCAAGCTGCTGCGCACCCTCCAGGAGGGCACCGTCGTGCGGCTCGGCGGCAAGCGCGAGATCCGCGTGGACATGCGCCTCGTCGCCGCGACGAACCGGGACCTCGCCACGGAGGTCGCCCACGGGCGCTTCCGGGAGGATCTGTTCTACCGCCTCAACGTCGTACCGATCACCCTGCCCCCGCTGGCGGAGCGGCGCAGCGACATCCCCGATCTGGTGCTGCACTTCCTCACGCAGGCGAACCAGAGCAACCAGCGCAACGTCAACCTGACGCAAGCGGCGGTCGCCCATCTCGCCCGGCAGCCCTGGCCGGGCAACATCCGCCAGCTCGCCAACTTCATCGAGCGGCTGGTGCTGCTGGCGAGCGAGGGCGTCCTCGACGTCGAGGACGTGCGGCCGATGCTCGAAGGCGCCCTCGCCGCGACGCCGACCGCGCTCGCGGCGGTCCCGTATCCGGCCTCGCCTCCGACGCTGGAGCGCGAGGCGGCGCTGCAGGCGTTCGGCGCCGTGCGGCCCTACCTGCCCGCCGACTCGCACGGGCACGCGGAGCTGCGCATGGCCCTGACCCAGGCCGGCGGCAACAAGACCCGCGCGGCGCAGCGGCTCGGGCTGACCGAGCGCCAGTTTTCCTATCGCTGGCGCAAGCTCCAACCCACGGCGTGACGGGCCGGCCAAACCCGACAATGTCGACAAAGTGTCGACATTCGCCGACGCAACGCCATGGGAACGCACCCGGGCGTTCCGCTCCAAGTCGCTGATCCTGCTCGTATTTACGAAATCATCCTGTCCTTGCCCGGTCTGGCACCCGCCTTGCGCAAGTCCCTCCGAGCCGGCCCCGACACAATAGGGGCCCGAGCCGAACAGGAGTTGCCGATGAGCGCGAGCGCCGCCCCCACCACCGTCACCGCCTATCTGCGCCCGATCGATCGGGACGGCCTGATGCAGTTCGCCGAGAAGGGCCGCTGCAATCCCGGCTCGCGCGGCACCAACAAGGTGCACACCGTGCTCGAGGGGCAGTACCGCACCCTCAGCTATGTCGGCGACCATCAGCCGGTCGTGGTGGACGAGCCGCTCCACCTCTTCGGCGAGAACACGGCCCCGGCGCCGGGCGAGATCGTGCTCTCGGCGCTCGGCGGCTGCCTCGCCGTCGGCATCACCGCCGTCGCCACGTGGAAGCAGGTGCGCCTGTCGCGCCTCGAACTGCATCTGGAGGGCGACATCGGCAACCCGGCCGCCTGGGGGGCCGGCGGCGCCGAGAAGCTGCCGGCCGACATGGGCTTCCAGGAGATCCGGGTCGCCGTGACCATCGAGGGCGATGCGAGCCGCGAGGAGCTCGACGCCATCGTGCAGCACGCCAACGTCTTCTCGCCGGTGGCCAACTCCATGCGCAACCCGATCCCCTTCAAGATCGGCCTCGCCGCCTGACGCCCGCGGCGGGACCGAGCGTGTCCCGCCGCCCCTCCCACCTTCGCGGAGATTGCACGATGCCGAGCGCCCTCGCCCTCCGGCCGGCGGACGATCATGCCCCGGCTGCGCCGTCCGCCGCGCCGCCCGCCGCGCGGAACCGTCCCGACTGGACCGACGCCGCCGTCCTCGCCGCCGCCAGGGCCGTCGCCGAAGGCCCCCTGAGCGCGGCGGCGGCGGAGATCGACCGCGGCGCCTATCCGCTCGAGATCCTGGGCCGGCTCGGAGCGGCCGGCGCCCTCGGCGTCCATCTCGACCGGCACGGCGCCCGCCTCGGCCTGTCGATCGCCGCCATGCAGGCCGCGAGCCGGGCCTGCGGCGCCACCGGCTTCCTGATGTGGTGCCACGACGTCTGCGGCCTCTACCTGGAGCAGTCGGGCAACCCGGCGCTCTCCGGCGCGGTGCTCGACGCCCACGCGACGGGCCGCACTTTCGGCGGCACCGCGCTCTCCAACCCGATGAAGGCCTTCGCCGGGATCGAGCCGATCCTGCTGCGCGCCCGCCGCGTTCCCGGCGGCTACCGGGTGACCGGCATGCTGCCCTGGGTCAGCCATATCGGGCCGGGCCAGTATTGCGGCGCCATCGCGGGCGTGATCGGAGCCGGCGACACGATCAGCCACGAGATCATGTTCCTGCTGGCCTGCGACCGCGCCGAGCTGCGGCCCTGCCCGCATTTCTCCGGCATGGAGGGCACCAGCACCTGGGGCGTGCGGGTGGACGACCTGTTCGTCGGGCAGGATGAGATCATCGCCGATCCGGCCCGCCCCTTCATCGGCCGCATCCGCGGCGCCTTCATCCTGCTCCAGTGCGGCATGGGCCTCGGCGTCGCCGAGGGCAGCCTCGACGCCATGCTGGCGGTCGAGGAGACCCTGGGCCACGTCAACCAGTTCCTCGACGACCGCCCGGACACCGTCGCGGCCGAACTCGCCGAGTTGCGCGCCCGCGTGATGCGCCTCGCCGAGACGCCCTATGACGGTGCGACCGACTACCTGATCGACGTCCTCGATGCCCGCGCGCAAGTGTCCGAACTGGCGCTTCGCGCCTCGCAATCGGCGCTGCTGCACCAGGGCGCGCGGGGCTACCTGATGTCGGCCGCACCCCAGCGCCGCATCCGCGAGGCGCATTTCGTCGCCATCGTCACGCCCGCGATCAAGCATCTGCGCTGGGAGATGGCGCGGCTTTCGCGGGAGACGCTTCCCACCGCCGAGGGAGGCCGGGCGTGACCGCGCCGGAGCCGGCCGACGGCCTCGGCCCCTGGCAGCAATTCCTCTGCCGGGCCTGCGGCCTGATCTACGACGAGGGCGAGGGCGATCCCGATAGCGGCCTGCCCCCCGGCACGCGCTTCGCCGACATCCCGGAGGATTGGGCCTGCCCGATCTGCGGCGTCACCAAAGCGGATTTCGAGCCGTATGTCAGGCGCGCGAAGGCCGCGCCGATGCCGGTCTCCGTCGCGCCGCAGCGGCGGCCCGGCGTGGTGATCGTCGGCGGCGGCGTCAGCGGGTGGAGCGTCGCCGAGGCGATCCGGGCCGAGGATGCGAGCGTGCCGATCACCCTGGTGACGGCCTGCGACGGCGGCCTCTACCACAAGCCCGAACTCTCGGTCGCCCTCGGGCGCGGCCTGAGCCCGGAGGTTCTCCGACGCGAGGCCGGCGCCGCCGCGGCGGCGCGCCTGGGCCTGCGCCTGATGGCCGAGACGGTCGCGGTCGGCCTCTCGCCGGACCGCCATTCCCTGCGCACCACCCGCGGCACCCTTCCCTACACCCATCTCGTCCTCGCCCACGGCGCCCGCCCGGCGCTGCCGGCGAGCCTCGATCCGGCCCTGTGCTGGCGGGTGAACGACCTCGCCGCGTGGTCTTCGCTCCACGCCGAACTGGCGCGGGGGCCGCGCACCGTCGCGGTGATCGGTGCCGGGATGGTCGGCTGCGAGTTGGCCGAGGATCTGGCGCGGGCCGGCCACGCGGTCACCCTGGTCGGCGCCGAGGCGCTGCCGCTGCCCGAACTCCTGCCGGAACAGGCCGGGCGGCGCCTGCTGGCGGGCCTCGAAGGGCTCGGCATCCGCTACCGGGGCAACAGCCTCGTCGGCGGCCTGAGCCGAGGGCCCGACGGCACGATCGCGCTGGCGCTGGCCGACGGCACGCGCCTCGCGGCCGCGACCGTGATCGCCGCGACCGGCCTCGCCACGCCCTCCCGCCTGGTGCGGAGCGCAGGCCTCGCCTTCGAGCGCGGCATCGTCGTCGATCCGGCCACCTTGCGCACCAGCGGGCCGGACATCTTCGCCCTCGGCGACTGCATCAGCATCGACGGGCGGCCCTGCCGCTTCATCGAGCCGGTCGCCCGCCAAGCCGCGACCATCGCGGGCACGATCCTGGGCCGGGACCCTCCGGGCTACGCGCACGCCGCCCCGGTCATCCGCCTGAAGACCCGCTCGGCCCCGATCGTCCTGCACGGCACGCCCGTCGCCGGGGCGCCCTGGCACGTGGTCGAGGACAGCGAGCACCGGCTCGCGATGGAGCAGCGGCAGGGCGGCGACGTCACCGCCTGGCTCGCGGCTTGAGGAGACGACGATGCCCCCTCCGACCCCCGCCGACGCCGCGCTGGACCGGGCGCGGACACACGTCGCCGCGAGCCTCTCGGGGCAAGCTCCGCGCCCGATCGTCCACGGCTTCTTCGACGAGCCGACCCATACCGCGACCTTCGTGGTCCATGATCCCGACAGCCGCGAGGCGGCGGTGATCGACTCCGTGCTCGGCCTCGATCCGGCGGCCGGCACCCTGTCCTACGCGGCGGCGGACCAGGTCATCGACTATGTCCGCTCCGAGAACCTGACGGTGGCGTGGATCCTGGAGACCCATGTCCACGCCGACCACCTCTCGGCCGCGCCCTACCTCCAGGGCAAGCTCGGCGGGCGCCTCGCGATCGGCCGCGGCATCGTCGAGGTCCAGGAGACCTTCGGCAAGCTCTTCAACGCGGGCACCGAATTCGCCCGCGCCGGCACCGAGTTCGACCGCCTGTTCGAGGACGGCGACCGCTTCGCCCTGGGCGGGATCGAGGCCGTCGTCCTCCACGTGCCGGGTCATACCCCGGCCGACCTCACCTACGTCATCGGCGACGCCGCCTTCGTCGGCGACACCCTGTTCATGCCGGATTACGGCACGGCGCGGGCCGACTTCCCCGGCGGCGACGCCCGCCTTCTGTTCCGCTCGATCCGGCGCCTGCTGTCGCTGCCCGACCCGACGCGGCTCTTCCTCTGCCACGACTACAAGGCGCCCGGCCGCGACAGCTTCGCCTACGAGACCACGGTCGCGGCCCAGCGCAGGGGCAACGTCCACGTCCGCGACGGCACCGCGGAGGATCAGTTCGTGGCGATGCGCGAGGCCCGCGACCGGACCCTGTCGGCGCCGCGGCTGATCATGCCGTCGATCCAGGTGAACATGCGCGGCGGCCGCCTGCCGGAGCCGGAGGAGAACGGCACGCGCTACCTCAAGATCCCGCTGACGACGGGCCGGAGCTGAGCCGATGCTGGACCCCGTCCAATACGCGCTCGGGGCGACCTCGGGCTCGGTCGTCGGGCTGATCCTGGGGCTCGCCGGCGGCGGCGGCTCGATCCTCGCGATCCCGATGCTGATCCACGTCGTCGGGCTCAGGAACGTCCACGTCGCGGTCGGCACCGGCGCCTTCGCGGTCGCGGCCTGCTCGCTGGTCAACCTCGTCGGCCACCTGCGGGTGGCCCGGGTGCCGTGGCGCGCCGCCGGATGGTTCGGCCTGGCCGGCATCCTCGCCGCCCTGCTCGGCGCCGGTCTCGGCAAGCAGTTCGACGGGCCCCGGCTGCAGGCCCTGTTCGCGCTGGTCATGCTCGCGGCGGCGGCCATGATGGTCCGGCGGCGGTTCCGGCCCGCCGCGGCGCCGGACGCGGCGCGGGAGAGCGTGCCGAAGCTCGTCGGCTTCGGCGGGGCCACGGGGCTGATGTCGGGCTTCTTCGGCATCGGCGGCGGCTTCCTCGTCGTGCCGGGACTCGTCGCCGCGACCGGGATGCCGCTCGTCAGCGCGGTCGGCTGTTCGCTCGTGGTGATCACCGCCTTCGGTCTCACCACCGGCCTCAGCTACGCCCTGTCGCAGCTCGTGGACTGGCCCCTGGTCCTCGCCTTCGTGGCCGGCGGAACGGGCGGCGGCCTCGCCGGCTTGCGGCTGCGCTCCGCCTGCGCCGCCCGCAAGGGCCTGCTCGACACCGTGCTGGCGGCGCTCATCGCCGGCGCCGGCCTCGTCATGCTGGTGCGTTGAGCCGGGCGACAATGTCGACAATCGGTCGACATTGTCGAAGGCGCACGATCCGGCGGGCCGACCCTGAAAACGATAAGTCTCTGATTCAGCATCCGAAATAAAAAATTCCAACGCTTGGCGCGAGTGTTGCTGAGAGAGGTTCACCTGCCCTGCCGGAGACCGTGATGGCCCCCTTCGACAATCCCTTCGACGCCAAACGCCGCCTCGGGCGCGGCGGCTGCTCCTGCGGGGCGCATAACAGCCAGGCCGCGCACGAGGCGGCCCTGCCCACGGGTGACGCCGCGATCGAGCGGGCCGTCGAGATCACGATGATGCGGGCCCTGTTTCCCCATCGGGCGGAGCGCCGCGCCTTCCTGAAGAGCGTCGGGCTGGCGACCGCGGCGGCGGCCGTCGGCCAGTTCCTGCCGACGAAGTTCGTGGCCGAGGCCTTCGCGGAGACGGCCAAGCCGGAGAAGGCCGACCTCAAGGTCGGCTTCATCCCGATCACCTGCGCCACCCCGATCATCATGGCCAAGCCCATGGGCTTCTACGAGAAGCAGGGCCTCAACGTCGATGTCGTGAAGACCGCCGGCTGGGCGGTGGTGCGCGACAAGACCCTCAACAAGGAATACGACGCCGCCCACATGCTGGCACCGATGCCGCTGGCCATCACGATGGGGCTCGGCTCGAACCCGGTCCCGTTCGCAGTGCCGGCAATCGAGAACGTCAACGGACAGGCAATCTGCCTCGCGAATAAGCACAAGGAGAACCGAGACCCGAAGAACTGGAAGGGTTTCAAGCTCGCGATTCCGTTCGATTACTCGAACCACAATTACCTGCTGCGGTACTACCTCGCCGAGCACGGCATCGATCCCGACACCGACGTGCAGCTGCGCTCAGTGCCGCCGCCCGAGATGGTCGCGAACCTGCGCGCCGACAACATCGACGGCTTCCTCGCCCCTGACAACGTCGTCCAACGCGCGGTCTACGACGGCGTCGGCTTCATCCATATCCTCTCGAAGGAGATCTGGGACGGTCATCCCTGCTGCTCCTTCTCGGTGGCGCAGGACACGATCCGCGAGATGCCGAACGCGACGGCCGCCCTCCTGCGCGCCATCCTCCAGGCGACCGCCTACGCGTCGAAGACGGAGAACCGCAAGGAGATCGCCGCCGCGATCGCGCCGGCCAACTACCTCAACCAGCCGCTCACCGTGGTCGAGCAGGTTCTGACCGGCACCTACGCCGACGGGCTCGGCAGCGTGAAGAAGGACCCGAAGCGGGTCGCCTTCGATCCCTTCCCCTACGAGAGCTTCGCGATCTGGACGCTGACCCAGATGAAGCGCTGGGGCCAGATCAAGGGCGATGTCGATTACGCCGGCGTAGCCCGGCAGGTCTACCGCGCCACCGACGCCGCGCGGCTGATGAAGCAGGACGGGCTCACCCCACCCGAGACGACGACGAAGACCTTCGTGGTGATGGGCAAGACGTTCGATCCGGCCAAGCCGGCGGAATACCTCGAATCCTTCAAGATCAAGCGTGCGAGCTGAGCTCATGCACCGCACCCTTTCGCTGCGCGCCGGCATCCTCTCGCTCGCGCTCCTCGCGCTGATCCTGCTCGGCTGGCAGGTCGCGGTGAGCGGATCGGGCCGAACCGAGGCCATGGACCCGGAATACGCCGCCCTGATGGGTCAGACGGCCACGACCGGAAAGTCGGCCATGCCCGGCCCCCTCGACGTCGGGGCGACGATCTGGCGACACCTCAAGGACCCGTTCTACGACCGCGGGCCCAACGACAAGGGCATCGGCATCCAGCTCGCCTATTCCATCGGCCGCGTGGCGCTGGGCTACGGCCTCGCGGTGCTGGTGGCGATCCCGGTCGGCTTCCTCATCGGCATGTCGCCGCTAATGAGCCGGGCGCTCGACCCGTACATCCAGATCCTGAAGCCGGTCTCCCCGCTCGCCTGGATGCCGCTCGCCCTCTACACCATCAAGGATTCGAGCCTGTCGGCGATCTTCGTGATCTTCATCTGCTCGATCTGGCCGATGCTGATCAACACGGTCTTCGGCGTCGCGGGCACGCGCAAGGAATGGCTCAACGTCGCCCGCACCCTGGAGGTGAGCCCGGTCCGGCGCGCCTTCACGGTGATCCTGCCGGCGGCCGCGCCGACGATCCTCACCGGCATGCGCATCTCGATCGGCATCGCGTGGCTCGTCATCGTCGCCGCCGAGATGCTCGTGGGGGGGACCGGCATCGGCTACTTCGTCTGGAACGAGTGGAACAACCTCTCGATCACCAACGTGATCGCCTCGATCCTGGTGATCGGCCTCGTCGGCATGGTCCTCGACCAGTTGCTCGCCCGCGCGCAAGCCCTCGTCACCTTCCCCGAATGAGGCCGAGCATGAGCAAGCTCCTTCCCTTCGTGCGGCGTGCCGGCCGCGCCGCCCCCGACACCTCCGAGGCCGGGACCCGCCGCATGCCCACGTCCGAAAAATTCATCTCCATCGAGGGGATCGCCCGGCGCTTTCCGGCGCCGGGGGGCAAGAAGGGAGGCAAGCCGACCACGATCTTCGAGAACCTGTGGCTGCCGGTGCGGCGCGGCGAGTTCGTCTGCATGATCGGCCATTCCGGCTGCGGCAAGACCACCGTGCTCAACATCCTCGCCGGGCTCGACGCGCCGAGCGACGGCGTCGTCATCGTCGACGGGCAGGCGATCACCGGCACGAGCCTCGACCGCGCCGTGATCTTCCAGGGCCACGCCCTGCTGCCCTGGCGCAGCGTGCTCGGCAACGTCGCCTACGCGGTGTCCTCGCGCTGGCGGAAGGCGAAGCGGGCCGAGATCGAGGCCCGCGCCCGCAAGGCGATCGGTACGGTGGGGCTCGCCGGCTCCGAGCACAAGCGCCCGTCGGAGCTGTCCGGCGGCATGAAGCAGCGCGTCGGCATCGCCCGGGCGCTCGCCATCGAGCCGAAGATCCTGCTGATGGACGAGCCGTTCTCGGCGCTCGACGCGCTCACCCGCGGCACGCTGCAGGACGAGGTGCGCCGGATCTGCGTCGAGACCGGCCAGACCGTCTTCATGATCACCCACGACGTGGACGAGGCGATCTACCTCGCCGACCGGATCGTGCTGATGACCAACGGGCCGGAGGCGAAGGTCGCAGAGATCGTCGAGAACCCGCTGCCCAAGGACCGCGACCGCACGCAGCTCCACCACGCGCCGGGCTACTACGCCCTGCGCAACCACCTGATCGACTTCCTCGTGACCCGCTCCCGCACCCTGCGGGACGCGATGCCGGACGGCTACGACCCCCGCCATCCGCCGGTGGTGCGCCCCTCCCTCAGCGAGGCGGACGCCGCCGCCATCGCCACCGCCGCCGATCCCCCGGCCCGCCGGGCCTGAGCCCGTCGCCCCGGGATCACCGCCCCGCGATCACTGCCTCGACCCCGCTCCCGCTCGGAAGCGGGCGAGGTCCCCATGCCCACATCCAAGGAGACCTGCATGAAGCGCGAAGACCTCACCGAGAAACTGCTCGACATCAAGCGCGAGAAGGGCTGGACCTGGAAGCACATCCAGGACGAGATCGGCGGCATCTCGCCGATCCTCATCACCGCCGCCTGCATGGGCCAGATGAAGCTGCCCAAGGCGCAAGCCGCGAAGGCCGCCGAACTGTTCGGGCTGAGCCAGGCCGAGGAGCGGATGCTCAACGAGGCGCCCTATCGCGGCTCGATCCCGCAGATGCCGCCGACCGACCCGCTGATCTACCGCTTCTACGAGCTGGTGATGGTCTACGGCA
>NZ_JBELQE010000102.1:0-1148 GCF_040270385.1 Methylorubrum podarium
CACGAGGTCGTCTGCATCGACAAGGATCCCGAAAAGATCGCCGCCCTCAACGAGGGCCGCATGCCGATCTACGAGCCCGGCCTCGATACGCTGGTGGCCGAAAACGTCCGCCAGAAGCGGCTCGCCTTCTCCACCGACCTCAAGCCCGCCGTCGCACAGGCCCAGGCCGTGTTCATCGCCGTCGGCACGCCGTCCCGCCGCGGCGACGGCTTCGCCGACCTCTCCTACGTCTACGCCGCGGCCAGAGAGATCGCCGAGGCGCTCACCGGCTACGCCGTCGTCGTGACCAAGTCGACCGTCCCGGTCGGCACCGGCGACGAGGTCGAGCGCATCCTGCGCCAGGCCCGCCCCGACCTCGAGGTCGGCGTCGCCTCCAACCCCGAATTCCTGCGCGAGGGCGCCGCCATCGGCGACTTCAAGCGCCCCGACCGCATCGTCATCGGCGCCGAGGATGCCCGCGCGGCGGCCGTGATGCAGGAGGTCTACCGCCCGCTCTACCTCAACGCCGCCCCGATCCTGCTCACCGGACGGCGCACGGCCGAGCTCACCAAGTACGCCGCCAACGCGTTTCTCGCCACCAAGATCACCTTCATCAACGAGATCGCCGACCTGTGCGAGCAGGTCGGCGCCAACGTGCAGGAGGTCGCCCGCGGCATCGGGCTCGACAACCGCATCGGCGCCAAGTTCCTGCATGCCGGGCCGGGCTACGGCGGCTCGTGCTTCCCGAAGGACACGCTGGCGCTGGTGAAGACGGCGCAGGATTACGGCACGCCGGTGCGGATCGTCGAGACGGTGGTGGCGGTCAACGATCAGAGGAAGCGCGCGATGGCGCGCAAGGTGATCGCGGCCTGCGGCGGGAGCGTCCGGGGCAAGCGGGTGGCGTTGCTCGGCCTGACGTTCAAGCCGAACACCGACGACATGCGCGACGCGCCCTCGCTGTCGATCATCGCCGGGCTTCAGGATGCCGGCGCCGAGATCGTGGCCTACGATCCCGAGGGGATGGAGCAGGCGCGGCCGCTGCTGCAGGGCGTGGCCTACGCCGAGGACGCCTATGCCTGCGCGGAAGGGGCGGACGCCCTGGTGATCGTGACGGAGTGGAACGCGTTCCGCGCGCTGGATCTGGCGCGGCTGAAGGCGCTGATGGCCGC